>DATMMO010000204.1:0-5484 GCA_035569695.1 Acidimicrobiales bacterium
ACCAGCTCGTCAATGAGGTCCTCCGCCGCGGTGGACAGGACGGGGGGGCGCTCGAGGTCGGTCATGCCGAGGTGATGCCCATGGCCTGCAACCACATCTCGAGCAACCCCAACTGCCAGAGCGCGTTGGAGCCGAGGGTGGTGCGGCTCTCGTTGGGTGCAGCCAGCATGCGCTCGACGGCCGCCGGGCGGAACAGTCCTCGGGCCCGGGCCACCGGGTCGGTCAGGGCGTCCCGCACCCGCTCCAGGTAGGGGCCCTCGAGCTGGCGGATGGCGGGAACGGGGAAGTACCCCTTGGTCCGGTCGATGACCGCGTCGGGCACGATGCCGCGGCTGGCCGCCTTGAGTACGCCCTTGCCTCCATTGGCCAGTTTGAGGGCGGGAGGGATCGTCCCGGCCAACTCGACCAGCTCATGATCGAGGAAGGGAACCCGGGCCTCCAGGCCCCAGGCCATGGTCATGTTGTCGACCCGCTTCACCGGGTCGTCGACCAGCATGATGGTGGTGTCGTTGCGGAGGGCGGCGTCGACGGTGGTCTCCGCCCCCGGTCGGCCGAACTGGGCCCGGATGAAGGCGGTGGCCACGTCGTCGACCGGGAGCCAGTCGTCCGCCATGACCTGGTCGAGCTGGGCGAAGCGCCGGTCGAAGAAGACCGACGAGTAGGCCTCGACGGCGTGGTCCCGCTCGACGTCGGCCAGCGGTGGGTACCAGTCGTAACCGCCCAGCACCTCGTCGGCCCCCTGTCCCGACTGGACCACCTTCACGTACTGGGACACCTCTTCGCTCAGCAGGTAGAAGGCGACGCAATCGTGGCTGACCATGGGCTCGCTCATGGCCCGGACGGCGCCGTCGATGGCCGGCAACAGGCGCGAGCTGTCGATCTCGATGCGGTGGTGATCGGTGCCGAAGTAGCAGGCGACCAGGTCGGAGTACTCGAACTCGTTGCCCGACTCCCCCCCGGCGTCCTCGAAGCCGACGCTGAAGGTGGTGAGGTCGTGTTGCCCGGCCTCGGCCAGCAGGGCCACCACCAGGCTCGAGTCGATGCCGCCGGAGAGCAGGACGCCGACCGGTACGTCGGCCACCTGCCGGCGCTTCACCGCCACCCGGAGGGCGTCGATGAGCAGGTCCTGCCAGTCCTCGCCCGACAGGTCGCGCCGAGTGCCGTCCCGCGAGAACGAGGGGTCCCAGTAGTGGGTGTCCCGGGTCCGACCGTCGGCCTCGACCACCCGGACGGTGGCCGGCGGGAGCTTGTGCACGCCGTTGAGGATGGTGTTGGGCGCCGGCACCACGGAGTGGAACGTCATGTAGCAGGCCAAAGCGGAGCGGTCGATGGAGGTGTCGACGCCTCCGCCGGCCAGCAGCGCCGGCAGCGTCGAGGCGAAGCGCATCCGCTCCGCGGTACGGGTGACGTACAACGGCTTGATGCCCAGGCGGTCCCGTCCCAGCACCAGCCGGCCGCTCTCGTGCTCGACGATGGCAAAGGCGAACATCCCGTGGAAATGGGACACGCAGTCGATGCCCCACTGGGCATAGGCCTTGGCCACCACCTCGGTGTCGGAGTGGGAGAAGAAGGAATGGCCCCGGTCGATCAGTTCGCTACGGAGCTGTTTGTAGTTGTAGATACAGCCGTTGAAGGCGATGGACAGGCCGGTGGCCGGGTCCACCATGGGCTGGGCGCCGTTGACCGAGAGGTCGATGATCGACAACCGGCGATGGCCCAGGGCCACCGGGCCCTGCTCCCACACCCCCGATCCGTCGGGACCACGACAGGCCATGACGGCACAACTGCGATCCAGCGCGGCCAGGTCGGCCGGGCGCCCGTCGAAGCGGACCTCACCGGCGAGGCCGCACATGCTCGCTCCCCTCGTTCGGCTCGTCCTGGTCGCGGAGGACCCACGTGTCCTTGGCCCCGCCACCCTGGCTGGAGTTCACCACCATGCTCCCTTCGGGGGCGACCCGGGTCAGGGCCAGCCCGGCCAGCTCGGCCTGGCCGGCATCGGGGCCGGTCAGGTAGACGAAGGCCCGCAGGTCCACATGGCGGGGGACCAACTTGCCCTCGACCAGGTTGGGGAGGGTGGACAGGGCCACCACCTCCTGGGCCACCCAGGCGGGTGGCTCCTCGGCGATCTCCCGGGCTCGCTGGGCCAGGTCCGATCGGCTGGCCTCGGGCCCGATGAGGACCCCGCTCCCCCCATACCCGCCCACCGGCTTGGTGACCAGATCATCGAGGCGATCGAGCACCAGGTCGCGCTCGGAGGGGTTGGCGCAGCGATAGGTGGGCACCGGGGCCAGCAGCGGCCGTTCTCCGAGGTAGTAGGCGATCAGGTCGGGCACGTAGCAGTACATGGCCTTGTCGTCGGCGATGCCGTTGCCGGGGGCGTTGACCACGACCACCTTCCCCTGGCGCGCCACCTCGAGCACCTGGGCCCCGACGGGCCGGCCGGCCGCGTCGACCAGGTCGATCAGTTCGCACCCCAGCCGGAGGTAGACGACATCGACCCGGCGGCCGCCGATCACCACTCGGTCTCCGTGGATCTCCACCTCGCTGGGCTGAGCCAGCAGCAGGCCCACCTCCTCGGCGATCAGGCGGTGTTCGTACCATCCCGAGTTGTCGGCCCCCTCGGAGAGCAGGGCCACCGTGGCATCGCTCACGTCGGTACAGGCCCGCAGGGTCCGCCCGATCAGGTCCAGGGCACCGCCGGCACTGCGCATCGGCACTCCCTCGAAGAGCTCGGGCATCGACTCGTGCATCAGCCGGCGGATGGCCACGGCATAACCGACGCCGGAGGGGACCCGGGCGTTGTCCTCCAGCACGCGCCACCCGCCGATGCTGTCGCGCACCAGGTCGAAACCGATGACCGGCGCCCGCACCGCCCCGGGGGGCAGCCACTGCCCTTCGGGGCGCCAGGCGGTGCACCCGGCGACCACCTCCGCCGACATCACCCCGTCCTTGACGATCTCGGCCGACCCGTACGCGTCCCGCAGGTAGGCCTCGATGGCCCGGGCCCGTTGGGTGAGCCCGGCGGCCAACCCGGCCCACTCATGGGCCGCGATCACCCGGGGGACGAGATCGACCGGAAAGGGTCGTTGTTCCCCGTCGACGCCGAAGGTCAGCCCCAGGGCGGCGGCCCGCCGGGAACGGACGGCGATCTCGGCCGGGTCGAAGCCCTTCAGCACCTCGAAGATGGGCCGGTACAGGGAGTACGGGACCCCGGTCGGGTGCACCGCCTCATCCACGGCCGGAGCCGAGTAGCTGGCCGACCACCGGGTTCGCAACCGGGGGGCTTCGGCCCGTCCCTCGGTTTCGCCCACCAGGAGACGGACCACGTCGGCCACCCGGCCCCGCTCGGCATGGCGCGCCCGTTGCCGCTCGCTGGAAGACCCCCGGGCCAGCGCGGCGGCGGTCAGCTCCGAGACCACCTCCCAGTCGCCCGACGCTTCGAGCTGGGGTCGGAGGGCGTCGACCAGGTGACCCACCACCTCGACGGCGGGCCGCGCCGCCGGCTCGGCTCCCTCGTCGATGAGGGTGGCCGAGAGGCCGCTGCGAGCCGCCCGCCACATGGCCGCCCGGTACAGCGGGTCGGGTCGGGTCGGTTGCGGCGTACCCATCGACTCGGCCTGGATGGCCCGCTCCACCACGGCCCGGAACAATCCGGCGATGAGGATGGCGTCGTCGACCAGCGGGCACGAGTCGCACACTCGCAGCTCGAGGGTGGGCACGTGCACCGAGGGGCGGACGTCGAAGTACGCCATCTTGGTGTCGGAGATCACGCCCGAATCGATGAGCTGACGGATCAGTCCCTGGTATGCGGCGTAGGACTCCAATCGGGGGGTGCGCCCGGCCGTGGGCCACCGCTGCCAGATCACCGTGCGCACACTGGCGTAGCCGGTGTCCTGGCCCTCGAAGAAGGGTGAGCTGGTCGACAGGGCCAACAGGGTGGGCAGCGCGCTCTCCACCCAGGGGATGAGGCGAACAGCCAGGTCCTTGTCATCCACCTCGACGTGGACCTGGAGACCACAGACCAGATGCTGGTCGACCAGGAGGCGGTAGTCCTGTTGCATGCGACCGTATCGTCCCAACGCGGTCAGCTCGAGGTCGGCGGCGTGCGAGAGGGGCACGGTGGCCGCCGCAGCCACGGCCAGACCCTGGTCGGTGGCCGCGGCCACCAGGTCCTTTCGCAGTCCGAGGACTTCCTGGGACAGGCCCTCGAGCGAGTTGCACACGGCGGTATTGGTCTCGACCGTGCTCCGCTGGAGCTCGGCCGAATAGCCCTTGTCGGGCAGTCGGTTCAGGAGCTGGGGCGCCCGGTAGGCCAGCCGGAACGTGTCGGCGTCGACCACCTGCAGCTCTTCCTCGATGCCCAGCGATCGAGGAGTGGCCATCCCACGACTGTACGGAGCCGATGTTTCAGCAAGATGTCCTGGCGTGAAGCATCGTGTTTCGGCCCAGGGTTTGCCCGTCGCGACACGCCACCGGGCGCCGTTTCGTGGTCATTGCCGCAGGGAGTTTCGTGCATCGCCGCCTGGAATTGGCCAGTGTGACGGCATGTCGCGTTCGCTTTATGCAATGGAAACATTCCGTTTCACCAATGGACATGCGGGGGGTGTTCAATAACAGCAGCGCCTCTCACACGCACTCTCCGAAGGTTCTGTCGATCCGATCGAAGGCACAGGTTCTCATGGGCGGCAACATGTCTCTCGTACGGCAGGGTCCGAGAAGCATGACGGGTCGGCTGCTGGGGCGAGTCGACCGTCTCGGCCTGGCCGACTCGCTCATCCGGGTGGCGGCCAAGACCGGCACCAACGCCCTCCCCCGGCGGGTGGTCGGTCTCGGCCTGGAGCTGTCCAAGATCGCGGTGGGCAAGTCCACCATCGCCCCCGAACCGGCGGACCGGCGGTTCACGAACCGGGCCTGGACGGAGAACCCCGCCTTCCGCCGCCTCGGCCAGAGCTATCTGGCTTGGTCCAAGACCACCCTCGACCTGGTCGAAGACGCCCATCTCGACTGGCGCACCCACGAGCGGGCCCGCTTGGCTGCCTCGCTGCTGACCTCGACCCTGTCCCCCACCAACCTGTTGCCCCTCAACCCTGACGCCATGGTCCGGGCCTACGAGAGCGGCGGTCGGAGCGTCGTGGCCGGGGTGGCCAACATCGGGCGCGACATCCGCAACAACCATGGCCTGCCCCGCACCGCCGATCCCGACGCCTTCCAGGTCGGGCGGGACCTGGCCGTCACCCCGGGTGCCGTCGTCTTCCGGAACGACGTGTGCGAGCTGCTGCAGTACGCGCCGATGACCGATACCGTCCGCACCACCCCCATGGTCCTGGTGCCGCCCCAGATCAACAAGTACTACTTCATGGACCTCGCTCCCGGTCGCAGCTTCGTCGAGTACGCCGTTCGACAGGGCTTGCAGATGTTCCTGGTGAGTTGGCGCAATCCCACGGTCGAGCACCGCGACTGGAACCTCGACACGTACGTGGCCGG
>DATMMO010000205.1:0-3899 GCA_035569695.1 Acidimicrobiales bacterium
ATGCTGCTGGGTGCGAGGAGACAGAGCTCTGCATCCGCGTCGCCGACTGGAAGCCCGGAGGACGACTGGTCTACGTGCCCGAGGCCCGCGTGGACCACTACGTGCCGCCGGCTCGGACCACGTGGCGCTATTTCCTCCGCCGGTGCTACGCCGAAGGTCGGTCCAAGGCCGTCGTCACCACGCTGACCGGCCGCCGGCGTGGCCTGGAGGCTGAGCGGTCCTACCTGCGCTCCACGGTGCCCAAGGGGGTGGCCACGTCGCTCCTGGCCGCCGCGGCCGGTCACCCGGCGGAAGTTCTCCGTGCGGCCACGGCGATTGGGGGGGTGGCGTCGACCTCCATCGGGTATGTGCTGGCCCAGCCTCGGCCGCGGGTCCCTCGGCTTCCGGATCTCCGTCGTCTTCACCGTGGCTCGGACATCCGGGGCTACGCAGCCACGCCGGCCGTTCGCCGCACTCGGGCCATGGTGGGCATGGCGGCGCTGGCCCTCGTCATCACCCTGTGGCTGGTTGCCCTGGGCACCACGGGCCCGCTCGGCACGATGACCGACTACGGGTTGCTGTCGGTGCTTCCGGCGACGTTCTGGCTGGCGCTGGCCCTGCTGACCGTCAGCTTCTTCTGGACCGTTCGCCAGGCCGAGGCAAGCCGCCTGCTCATCGCCGCCCATGTCGTGGTCCTGGTCCTGATGGTCCACGCCACACCGGCGTTGCTGTACGGGACGCTCCGCTATTCGTGGGCCTGGAAGCACGTCGGGATCACCCAGTACATCGCCGCACACCAGCAGATCAATCTCCATCTCCAGAGCAATCCCGAGCTGGTGGCCTATCAGGACTGGCCCGGTTTCTTTGCCTTCAACGCCTTCTTGACTTCGGCAGCCAAGCTCTCCTCGGCCCTGAGCTACGCCTCGTGGGTACCCCCGGTGAGCGAACTGTTGTCCATCGGGCCGTTGCTGCTCATTTTCCGGCATTTCACCCGGGACCGACGCCTGGTGTGGACGGCAGTGTGGCTGTTCTTCCTCGGGAACTGGGTCGGCCAGGACTATTACTCTCCTCAGGCGTTCGTCTACTTCATCTATTTGGCCGTCATCGCCGTCTGCCTGAGCCGGTTCTCGTGGTCGGCCCGATCGCCTGCCGGCCGAGAGGCCGGCCCCGTTCTCCTGGACCCAACCGGGTCCGGCTCGGGTCGACCTCGCCTGGAGGGCATGGAGCCGTCTCATCGTCTCCACCTCCGAGTCGGGGAGTGGTTGGTCCGCCGTGAGACGTGGATCCTCTACACCGTGGTGGCGCTGGCGATAGCCACCATTGCCTCGAGCCACCAGCTCACCCCGTTCATGCTGGTCAGCGCCCTGGTGCTCCTGTACGTCGGACGGAACCTCCGTTACCGTTCGCTGCCCGTGCTGGCCATGGCCCTGGCCGTGGGCTGGATCGCGTTCGCGGCCGAGTCCTTCTTGTCCCAGAACCTCTCCTCGATCATCAAGAGCATCGGCCACCCGCTCGGCAACACCACCTCGACGCTGGTCAACCTGCAACAAGCCAGCGCCGGCCAGATCCTCATCGCCAAGATCGATCGCCTCCTCACCGTTGCTCTGATCGTGCTGGCCGCCATCGGGTGGTGGCGGAGCCGACGGCTGCCGGGCGGCAGTCAGCGCTGGCGTCCAGCATTGTTGCTGATGGCGTCGCCACTAGTGGCGGTGGTCGCCAACAATTACGGCGGTGAAATCGGCTTTCGGGTGTACCTCTTCGCTCTCCCCTTCATTGCGTTGTTTGCCGCAGTTGCCCTCGGTCCTTTCATCCACGGTCGGCGGCGGCGACTGGCTCTCGACATCGTTCGGCCGTTCGTGGCCGGGGTCCTCCTGGTCGGCTTCCTGTTCGCCTACTACGGAAAGGAACGTATGAACTACTTCCCCCCCGATGAGGTGAGCACGATGATGCAGCTCTACCGAACGGCGCCGCCGGGCTCGCTGCTCATGGGGGCGACGAGCAATCTGCCCTGGGGGTTCGAGCACTACAACACGTACACCTACAACTGGTACACAGCCGACGACCCCGCGGTCGTCCGTCGGATCGTCAACAGTCCCGTCGGCACCATCGCCCAGACGATGGGCCACTACCGCCATGCCTACCTGATCTTCAGCTCCACCGATGCGGCCGAAGTGGAGATGACCGGCCTCCTTCCCCGGGTCGACCTGTCGCGCATCGAGCGCGACGTGATGACATCCGGACGGTTCGTGGTCGTGATGCGGACACCGCACATCACCGTGGTCAGTCTTGCGCCGGCAAACCCGGCCGTGGCCGGACCCGGGGGGGCGTAGTGACCGGCGACGACAGGGAGACAGGCACCGGGCTGGAGCCAGGGGCGGCGGGGCACCGCTACACCGGGTGGACAACCTGGTTCGGCACCTACTGGACGGTCGTACCCTTCGGATGGCTGGCCGTTCTGCTCAGCGTCGCCCCGGGCCCCGGGGCTCTGCGGATGGTGGTGGTGTTCACGTTCCTCTTCGTCGGGCCCGGGATTCCGATCATCGGCATCCTGTCCCGGCGAGGTCCTCTCGAGCACCTCGTGCTGGCCATCGTGACCAGCGTGTCGCTGGCGACCCTGGTGGCCGAGGGCATGGCCCTCCTCGGTTGGTGGTCGGCCGTTTCCGGCCTGGCCGTACTGGCCGGTATCACTTCGGTCGCCGCAGTCCTGGACGGTGCTCGGGATCGAGCTCACCACGAGCACGCCGGGCCGGGGCGGCCCGGTGTCCACGGCTCGGCCGGGTCCAGAGGCTCGGCCGGGTCCAGAGGCTCGGCCGACTCGTGGCCCACCTGATGGGCTCACCCATCCCGCTCCTGTTGTACCACTCGGTCTCGAGCGATCCCCCGACATGGGCCGTCCCCTGGACGGTGGCGCCCGAGCGGTTCCGTGACCACATGAACGAGCTGGTCGACACGGGAAGTACGCCCCTCACCATCTCGGCGCTGGTCGATTTGATCACCGACAAGAAGCCGCTACCCGCACGCGTCGTGGGCGTCACCTTCGACGATGGATTCGCCGATTTTCGGACAACGGCCGCGCCGATCATGGCCGAGCGCATGATCGCCCACACCCTCTACGTGACTACAGGAGCGCTCGTGCCCCGGACCGGTCGTGAGGATCTGCGGTTGCCGGCGGCCTCCATGCTCCAATGGTCGCAGCTGGCCGAGTTGGAGGCCATGGGCACCGAGCTGGGCGGGCACTCCCACTCCCATCCCGAGCTCGATACCCTGGCCACGGCGCATGCCTGGGACGAGGTGGTGCGGCCGAAGAAGCTCCTCGAGGAGTGGCTGGGCCATCCTGTCCGGAGCTTCGCCTACCCCCACGGCTACTCGAGCCCGCGCCTTCGCCGCCTCGTAGTCGATGCCGGTTACCAGTCGGCCTGCGCAGTCCGGGACTCGTTCAGCTCGCCGGACGACAACTTGTTCTCGTTGGCCCGGATCATCGTCCGGCCCGATAGCACCCGAGAAGACATACGATCCTGGATGCAGGGAGTGGGAGCGGCCAACAAAGGGAGCGACGAGTGGCACCGAACTCGACTGTGGCGCTGGTTCCGGCAGGCCCGATCCCTGGTCTCCCATCCATTGCTACCGGGCTCGCACCAACGTGAGGAATAGGGGCCCACGAGGGCGGCGACGGCCGGCACGAAGGCGAGCGGTCGCAGCCACCATGGCCCTGGGCATGGCGATCGGGGCTTGTGCCGCGGGCCCTGCGTCGTCGGCTGGGAGTGCTCAGACACCGGCAACAGGCAATACGGCGCCACGCTCCGGGTTGAAGCCCGGGTCGGGGCCCTGTGGCCACCCCTCGGCCGCTCGCACCTACCGGCACGTCATCTGGATCTGGTTGGAGAACGAAAGTTATGGCTCGGTTATCGGCTCTTCCGACG
>DATMMO010000206.1:0-6417 GCA_035569695.1 Acidimicrobiales bacterium
GAGATCAAGCGGCACTTCCGGGACAAGGGCTGGGCCGTCCGGGCGCCGCGCCGGATTCAGGAGCTGTACCTGGAGCTCGGGCATGCCATCGACTCCCTCTCCCAAGAGCTGGGTCGGCCCCCGACGGTTCCCGAGTTGGCCGAGTCGATCGGCGTCTCCCAGGATGCCATTCTCGAAGCGATCGAAGCCGGGCAGGGTTATCGCTCGTCATCGATCGATGCCCCTGGTCAACGGGACGAAACGCTGGCCGACCGGTTGGGGGCCGACGACGCAGAAGTGGCCATGGTCGACGAGCGCTCGGTGCTGGCCCCGGCGCTGGCCGCCCTGCCCGAACGCCAGCAGGAAGTGGTCCGGCTTCGGTTCGTCGAGGGACTGACCCAGTCGGAGATTGCTTCCCGGGTGGGCATCAGCCAGATGCACGTCTCTCGCTTGCTGGCCCAGAGCCTGGCCCGGATCAGGGAGAACCTGGCCCAAGAGCGGTGAAGTGGTCCTGGTCTGCCCGTTGTCCCCGGCAACCGGTTTGACGGTGCGGCTGTCGGGGTACCTCCCCCGTGAGTGAGGAGGTGGGCCAATGCGAGATCGCAATTCGAAGTCCGGGTCGGTGGCAACGGAGCCATTGGGAGGCCATGGGGCTCCGCCCGTCTACCGGCGGGGGCGAGTCTGTGCCAACGATGGATGTGACGCACGGCTTTCCATCTACAACAGTGCCGACTGCTGCGCCCTTCATGACATGTCGGCCATGGCCTCACGGCCGCCCCGGGGGACCGCTCGCCGTCGACGCGACACGGCGCGGTTCAGGGCCAGCACAGCCTGAGCACCGAGTGGCGCAGTTCCCGGGCGACCGAGCCGTCCGGCCCTGGGGGCTAGTGCTCAGGAAGATCGATCTCGCACCAGACCGTCTTACCCTGCCCGATGCGAGGGCGCCTCGTTCCCCACGCGGCCGAGAGCGCGTCCACCAGAGCCAGGCCCCTGCCTCCATCGGCCGTGACCTCTCGGTGCAAGCGCCGGGGCAGCCGGCTCGAATCGCCGTCGGACACCTCGATGAGTAGTCGGCTGGCGCCCACGGACAGGAGGAGTTGGCTCGGACCCATGTCGGCATGAATGACGGCATTGGTCACCAGCTCGGTGGCCACCAGGCTTGCCACCGGTTCGATCTCGCTCAGTCCCCAGCCGGCAAGGGCCTCTCGGACCGCGGCCCGCGTCCGGGCCGCGCTCGAGGTGTCATCGGGGAGGGAGATCCGGAGTTCGACTCGTTGGATGTTATCGACACCGCCTAACCGACTAGAGGAATTCCCCGTATGGTCACGACGTAGGGTGCCGTGTCGTCCCCGTTTGTGCAATCCGGATGGTTCCCTGAAACGTAGGCCGACGGCCAAGGTCTGCGTCCGGACTTCTGGTGCTCGAGCGCCTAGTGCTTCAGCGCATCCTTCACCTTCTCGCCCGCCTGCTTCACGTCGGACACCACCTGATTGCCCTTGCCCTTCCCCTTGAGCTCGTCGTCCCCGGTGGCCTCGCCTACCTTCTCTTGCACCTTCCCCTTGATGTCCTGTTTCTTGTTCGAGGCCTTGTCGGCTGTGCTCATGGCAGCTCCTTCGTCTCGTTGGCTCTCTCTGCATCGGTCGCTCGTGGTGTGCCGACCGTGTCCGGATTGACCTACCCGATCCGGTCCCTGGGTAACCCTGTCCATCGACGCATGCTCGCCCGTTTATCGACGCATGCTCGCCTGTCTATCGACGCATGCTCGTCTGTCTATCGACGCATGCGCCGGCTCTTGACCCCCGGCCCGCTGTCGTCGTCCCGACCGGGTCAGTGCCGGGCTTTCGCCGGTCGTCGAGAGGCGTCGGTACACTCGGCGCAAACGGTCGGGCCGGCCGGCAGATCGGCAATTGCCCAAGCCGAATTCTGTTGACCTATAACCGAGCGAGCACCTGGGGAGTGAACCATGCAGGGAGATAAAGGCGAAGCCGACCGAGGGCCGTTGGCCGGGACAGTCGCACTGGTCACCGGTGCATCGAGTGGGATCGGGGAAGCGGCGGCGCGATCCCTGGCCGCAGAGGGCGCCTCGGTGGGAATCGTGGCCCGTCGGCGCGATCGGCTCGAAGCCCTGGCCGACTCCATCGGCGACCGGACGCGGGTCGAGGTGATCGAGGCCGATGTGACGGATGTGGCCCAGGCCACGTTCATGGTGGAGCGCACGGTGTCGCGGTTCGGGCGGCTGGACACGCTGGTCAACAACGCCGGGGTCATGCTCTTGGGCCCGATCGTCGATGCCCCCCTTGAGGAGTGGCAGCGCATGGTGGAGCTCAACCTCCTCGGTTTGTTGTACGGCACCCATGCCGCGCTCCCGCACCTGATCTCGGCGGCCGAGGGTGGCCCAAGACAGGTGGCCGATGTCATCAATGTGAGCTCGGTGGCGGGACGGTTCGCCCGGCAGGGTAACGGGGTGTACAGCGCCACCAAGTTCGCCGTGGTCGCCTTCGGTGAGTCTTTGCGCCAGGAGGTCGCCGCCCTGCACGTCCGGGTCACTGCAGTCGAGCCCGGCGCCACGGCCACCGAGCTCGCCGGCCACAATCGGCCCGAGATCCTCGAGGGACTGCGCGACACCATCGGCCGGGTGGAGATGCTCAGCTCCGAGGACATCGCCGACGCCATCGTCTTTGCTGTCACCCGGCCCTCGCACGTGGCCCTGAACGAGCTCCTGATCCGGCCCACCGAGCAGGTGCGGTGAGTGGCGGTTCGCCCGTACCCGCCCGCTGAGCACATTCTCCGCGACCTCGACTTGGAGGTCGAGGTTCGGCCCGACGCCACGGCTTCGGCCTGGCTTCCCGTGTCGCCCCATGTGTTGGCTGCGAACGGCGGGGTCCAGGCCGGCGTGCTGGCCATCCTGGTCGACATCGTCGGGGGTGCGATCGCCACCCGGGTGCTATACCCCGACCGAACGGCCACCGCCGACCTCCAGTTGCAGCTGCTCCGACCCACCGCCGGTCCTGAGGTCGAAGCCCGGGTGTCGGTCCTGCGCAGGGGACGGACCACGTTGGTGCTCGAGGTGGTCCTCCTCGACGCGCCCGGGGGCCGGCGTCCGGGGGAGGGCGCACCCAACGCCTGGGCCACGATGACATACGCCGTGCTGCCCCGGAACGACGACCCGCCGATGATGCAGCCGTTGCCGAGCGAGGCCGAGCGGACCACAATCGGCCCGGCTTCGCTGTCTCGACCGGTGCTGGAGGCCATCGGGGTCGAGAGGGACGATCCCCGGTCCGACCGCGTCGTCCTTCCCCTTGGTGACTACGTGAGCAACACGTTCGGCGCCCTGCAGGGTGGGGTCATGGCCCTGTTGGGGGCCACGGCCGGCAACTCGGCCATCGAGGTCGCCCGGGGACTGCCCCGGGGAACGGCGTCCACCGTGGACCTGCAGGTGGCCTACCTGGCCATGGGCCGGGTGGGCCCCATTGTCTCGGAGCCCGAAGCCACCATGATCGACGTCGGCACCGGGACCGAGCACGCCGCCAGTGCGGTCATCCGCCTGCTCGACCGGGGCGGCGACGACCGTCTGGTCGCGGTAGTGCAGGTGGGCGCGGTGACGCCATGACCGATCTCGAGGCCCTTCGGGAGCACGGCCCCCTCCCCGGTCAGTGGCCGGTCGGCACCTACCTCCGCGTGGAGCGGTGGGCGCCATCGCCGCTCGATGGCGACGGGAAGCCGACCCGACTCCGATCCCGCGTTCCCGTCGACCCCCATCTGCTGGACGAGGCCGGTGGCCTCCACGCCGGCGCACTGCTCACCGTTATCGATTCGGTTGGCGGCTACCTCGCCGGTCTCGCCGTTCAGCCCTCCGGGATCGTCACCACCTCGATGACGCTCCGGATGGGTCGCCGGCGCCATGTCGGTCCGCTGCTGTGCGAGGCCAGCATCCTCCGGAAGGGCCGCGCCTCGGTGGTGGTCCTGGTGTCGGTCACCGACGAGGGGCACGACGATGCCGCGGTGGCCTCGTGCCTCATGACGTGCGCCGTCCTGGTTCGGGAGACGCCGGATCCGACCTTCGAACGCCCGGTGCACCACCCCATGGCCCCGCCGGAACCGGAGCCCGTCTCGCTGGTGGAGTTCTTCGGGGTGCAGCCCGGGTCTGGTCCGGTTACCTGCCTCGAGATCGGCAACTACCTCCGCAACACCTGGGGAATCCTGCATGGTGGCGCCATCGCCCTGTTGGCCGACCTGGCCGCCGTGCGAGCGGTGCGGTTCGACGCCGGCTCCGTCGAGGGCTCGCTCTCGGCCACGGACATGGTGCTGCACTATCTGGCCCCGGCGCGAATCGGCCCGGTCGAGGCCCGGTGCACGGTGATGGGCACGCGGCCCGATGCCCGCGTGGTCCGAGTGGCCATGCACGACACCGGGGTGGAGGACCGCATGATCGCCCTGGCCTCGGTCACCGTCTCCCCCGGCTGACCCGGCTGACCCGGCTGACCCGGCTGACCCGCTGACCCGCTGACCCGCTGACCCGTCTCCCCCGCTGACCCGGCGTCCCGGCGTCCCGGCGTCCCGGCGTCCCGCCTGGTCGGCGACTAGCCCTCGACGGCCTCGAGCACCGACCGGGCCGACTCCTCGGCCGGCCAGGTCACCACCTCGCCCCGGGCCACGACAGTCACCCGTGTCCCCACCGGTGCATCGAGCTCGCCATCGGAGCGCACCACGACCAGCGGGGTCCCGATGGGCTCTTCGGGCTCAACGGTCACCACCGTGTCGTGGCCGTGGAACTGGTTGCGCACCACCCGGGCTGTCAGCCCCGGTCCGTGGGGATCGGTGGACACGGCCAGCTGTTCAGGGCGGATGAGAGCGATCGACTGCCGGGCGTCAGAGGCCGTCCCGCCCGCTCGCACCGGGAGCAGCCCGAATGGCGTGTTGGCCACGGCCCCCTCGACGGTGCAGGGGACCAGGTTGGCGTCGCCCAGGAACCGGGCGATCCCCGGATCCCCGGGGTGGGCGTAGAGGTTCTGGGGGCTCCCGGTCTGGCCGACACGACCGTTCCGGATGACGGCCACCTGTTCGGCCAGGGACAGGGCCTCGTCCTGATCGTGGGTCACGAGCAGCGCGGTGGTCCCTTGCTCGCGCAGGACCCGCTGAACATCGGCCCGCACGCTGGAGCGCAGGCCGGCATCCAACGACGAGAAGGGCTCGTCGAGCAGGACGATGCCCGGCCGGATGGCCAGGGCCCGAGCCAGGGCCACTCGCTGCTGCTGACCGCCCGAGAGCTGATGGGGGTAGCGGCTGCCCAAGCCGGACAGGCCCACCATCTCGAGCAGCTCGTCGAGTTTTCGGGCGGCGCGCTCTCGACGCGGTACCCCGAAAGCAACGTTCTTGAGCACGGACAGATGGGGAAACAGTGCTCCCTCTTGGGGGACGTAGCCGATGCCCCGCCGCTCCGGAGGTACGAACCGACGGCCGTCGTCGACCACGTGGTCGCCCAGGACGATCGTCCCCCGGTCGGCCCGTTCGAACCCGGCCAGCACCCGCAACAATGTGGTCTTCCCGCTACCCGACGGACCGAGGATGGCAGCCAACGAGCCCTCGGGAACAGTGAGGTCGATGCCGCTGAGCACGGCGTGGGGCCCGAACGCCTTGTGGACATCGGTCACGTGGAGGCTGGTCATGGAGCGCCCGATGTCCGACTGGGCAACCGGTCGAACCACCGGCCCAGGACGTAGCTGGGGATCACGGCGATGGCGACCATCAATGCAGCGTACGGCGCAGCCGCCCCGTAGGAGATATTGGTGGAATAGGCCCAGAACTGGGTGGCTAGGGTCTGCACCCCGGTAGGCACCATGACCAGGGTCAGGGTCAGCTCGGTGACGGTGGACAGGAATACCAGGCAGAACGCGGCGGCGAGCCCGGGCGCGACCAGGGGGAGGACCACCCGCCACAGGACGGTCAGGGGCCGATGCCCGAGGGACCGCCCGACCTCTTCGAGCTGGACGGGGGCTTGGGCCACCGACGAGCGCACCGCCACCAGGGCGAGGGGAAAGAACAGGATGGCGTAGCCCACGATGAGCAAGGGAGCGCTCTGGTACAGGTAGGGCACGGAGCGGATGGCGAAGAACACCAGTGAGAGGGCGATGACCAGGCCGGTCAGGGCCTGGACCACGAACGTGCTGCGCTCCAGGAGCATGGTGGACTTGCGCGGATGGCGTACCGAGAGCAGGGCCACGGGGATGGCCAGCACCGTGGCCAGCGCACCGGCCGCCGCTGCGTACCCGGCAGTGTGCAGCGCTGCGCTGATCAGGGAGGTCGACGCGGGCAACGTGGAGTGCCCGGGGTTGCACAGCCAGTAGACGATGACGCCGATGGGCACGCCCAGGGCCAGCCCGGCCAAGAGGGCCAATCCGGCCAGCGTCGGGAAGGTGGCTCGGCCCAGGCGCAGGGGCC
>DATMMO010000207.1:0-15123 GCA_035569695.1 Acidimicrobiales bacterium
ATCGTGCCCACCGCAGCCGCATCGGCCGCCGATGCCTCTTCCTTTACCGCTCCCACCGAGGCCTCGGTCGCGGCGGCGACGGCACCGTTCAGCCACATCAACGATGTGGCCAAGGCCCACAGCTCGGAGGGCAACGGTCAGATAGCTCCCGGTCAGACGGCCCCGAGCCCGTCCACGCCCGAGGCCCATCTACTTCCCGCCAACCCGCCCCCGATCGCCGGCGCCCCGGTCCTGACCGTGGACACGACAGTCGATGCCCACGAAGCGGTTTCGGCACCCCCGGGAACTTGCTCGGCCGCGGCACCGGCCACCGAGGGGTCTTGCACCTTGCGGGCGGCGATCGAGACGGCGAACGCGGCGGGGACCGCATTCGCCATCATCGTTCCCGCCGGCACCTACTCGCTGAACCTGGGCGTACTGGACATCACCGACCCCGGTGGGGTGACCATCACCGGGGACAGCCAGCTGACGACCATCATCGACGGATCGGGCCAAGTCGATCGCGTCTTCCAGCTCACCGGGAACGGGCCACAGGCCCAGATGAGCAACCTGACCATCTCGGGAGGGGCGGCACCGACCGGTCTCGGAGCCACCGATCCCGGCTACGGCGGCGGGATATCGGTCCTGACCAGCAGCGCCAGCCTGGTGCTCAACAGCGTGACCGTGTCGAACAACGCCGCATCCAAGGGTGGCGCGGGGATTGAAAACTTCGGCCGCCTGTGGACGACCAACTCGACGCTGGCCGGCAATGTGGTGACCGGTGCCGGCACTGGCTTCGTCGGTGGGGGAGGGATGGTCAACGAACTGACCGGCTCGGTCAACCTGGCCAACTCGTCCGTCATCGCCAACACCGTCACCGGCACCGGCGTGGCTTCAGGGAGCGTGTTCAGCGGCGGCGGTGTGATCAACTTCGGCACGCTGGCCGTGAACGGCGGCTTCATCAACCAGAACCGGATCGACATCCCCGCCAGTACGGATTCCAACAACCCATCCGACGGTGAGGGCGCCGGTATCACCGTCGTGGGCCCGACTACGCTGACCGACCTCACCGTGACCGGGAACTCGGCCGGGCCGGCCACCGCCGCCGTCAACACGACGGCCACCGGCGGCGGCATCAACGCCGCGGTCGGTCTGTCGACGGTGGCAGGCTCGACCATCACCGACAACACGGTCGTGTCGGACACCACCACATCCGGGGGTGGGATCGCCATCCAAAGCGGCCTGGTGGGCATCACCGGCACCCAGATCACCGGGAATACCTCGTCCGTCACCAACGCCTGTACCTGCGGCGGGACGGTGTCGGGTGGCGGTGGCGTCGCCACGGTGCAGGGCGGCTCGGTGGCCATCGCGTCGTCGACCATCACCGGGAACACGGCCACGGCCACCAGCACGGGCTCCACGGCGGGCGCCGGCGGTGGGGGCGTGCTCTTGCTGACGGGAACATCGGTCATCAACTCCTCGACCATCAGCGGCAACACCGCGGGGCTGGCGGGGGCGGCCAACTCCACTGGTGACGGCGGCGGGGTCATGACGCTGAACCCCGCGCTGGGCGGACTCATCATCCAGCGCAGCAAGGTCATGCAGAACACGGCCATCAACGGCTTCGGCGGCGGTATCGTCTCATTCGACATGGGGGCGACCACCGTGCAGGGCGACACCATCTCCGGGAACTCGGCCACGGGCACCAGCGGTGCCTTTCTTGCCGGGATCGGTGGAGGTCTGTTCGGATCCGGTACCACGTCGATCACCACCACCACCTTCGACAGCAACCACGCCGACACCGCCGGTGGCGGGCTGTTGGAGGGCAGCGGCGGCGTGGTCACCGGTGACACCATCTCCAACAACACGGCGTCCATCGGCGCGGGCATGATCGTCGCGCCCTTTGGCTTCGGAGGTTCTCCGACCCAAGTCGTCAACTCGACGTTCGCCGGGAACGTAGCCTCGACAGCGGGCGGCGGGATCGCCGCCACCGGTACCACCACCGACCTGAATTACTCGACGGTCACCCTCAACCAGGCCCCGAACGGCTCGGGCGTCAACGTCGGGTCCGGCTCATTGAACGTCACCGGCAGCATCGTGTCCGGCAACACCGGCGCCGATTGCAAAGGGTCCGGTGCCGGCTCCGTGCTGAGCTCGTCGGGCTACAACCTGTTGGGGTCGAGCTGCACCAATACCCCGGCCCCCACCGACCTGGTCGGCGTGGACGCCATGCTGGCCCCGTTGGCTGATAACGGTGGACCCACCCAGACGGTGGCCCTGCTCCCGGGCTCCCCGGCCCTCAATGCCGGCGGTGGCCCCACCTGCCCGGCCACCGACCAGCGAGGCGAGACCCGTCCCCAGGGGAACGCCTGTGACATCGGTGCCTTCGAGTCAGCCAACAGCGGCTACTGGTTGGTGGCGGCCGACGGCGGCATCTTCGCCTTCGGTGACGCCGGCTTCTTCGGCTCCCAGGGCGGTCAACCACTGAACAAGCCGGTGGTGGGCATGGCCTCCACCCCCGACGGCAAGGGCTACTGGTTGGTGGCCGCAGACGGAGGCATCTTCACCTTCGGTGACGCCGGCTTCTTCGGCTCCGAGGGCGGCCACAAGCTGACCAGGCCCATCGTGGGCATGGCCGCCACCCCCGACGGCCACGGCTACTGGTTGACGGCGGCCAACGGCTCGGTGTTCGCCTTCGGCGATGCCGGTACGTTCGGTGACTCATCCGGCCAGGGGCTGAACGCCCCGATCAGAGGGATCGCCCGGACGCCCTCGGGCAAGGGCTACACCCAGGTCGCCGCGGACGGTGGCGTCTTCGCCTTCGGAAACGCCGGCTTCTTCGGCTCCAAGGGGGGCCAACCCCTCAATGCGCCGATCACCGGGCTGGCCGGCACCAACGACGGCCAGGGCTACTGGTTGTTCGCCGCCGACGGTGGCGTGTTCACCTTCGGTGACGCCGGGTTCTTCGGCTCCATGGGCGGCCAGGCCCTGAATAAGCCCGTCGTCGGCGGGGCCACCCCGGGCTGAGGGCCCCCATGAGCGGTCGAGCAACATGACCGAGGTGCGGGGCTGGCGCGCCCATCTTCCACCGGGGTCGAGGTTCGGCGAGGATGACCTGACCAGGGCGGGCACGTTGGTCCGCGCCTGGAGGTCGGGATGGGAAGGGGCGCCCGCCGCTCCGGCCCTGCTCGACGGGGCCATCAAGGCCCCCACAGTGGCCGGGCACCGCCACCGCAGTGGTGCGTGGTGGACGGGGGCCGAGCTGGAGGAGGCCACCCGGCGCGCCGCGGGCCGACTGATCGGCGCTGGACTGGTCCGGGGGGACCGCCTCCTGTGGTCCACCGGGAGCTCGGTGGCCACCCTCATCGTCCACATCGCCGCCCTGCGAGCCGGACTGGTGGTGGTGCCGGCCAACACGGCCTACACGGCTCGAGAGATCGGCCACATCGTCACCGAGGTCCGGCCGGCGGCGGCCGTGGTCGACGACCCCCGGCGCGGGCAGTGGGCCAACGAGGCGGCGGGCGGATCCCTCGCCGTGTTCGGGCCCGAGCTGGACGGGCCCGATCACGATCCCGGTGCGCTCGATGTCGTCGGCCCCGAGGAACCGGCGCTCATCGTGTTCACCTCGGGTACCACCGGCGTGCCCAAGGGGGCGGTGCTGAGCCATTCCAACCTGCTGGCCAGCGTGGAGTCGGTCAGGACGGCATGGCGATGGGAGCCAGCCGATCGGTTGGTGCACTGCCTGCCCGTGTTCCACGCCCACGGGTTGTGCGTGGGCGTGTACGGCACGTTGCTGGCCGGAGCCTCGGCCGTGCTGCAGCCGGGCTTCGATCCCGCGGCCGTCTTCGACGCCATCGAGGAGCACTCGGCCACCCTGTTCTTCGGAGTGCCCACCATGTACCACCGGCTGGTGGCGTCGGATCGGGTGGCGGAGCTGGGCGGACTTCGGCTGTGCGTGTCCGGCTCGGCCCCGCTCCCGGCCGCCATGCATCGGCAGGTGTCTGCCGCCACCGGCCAGGCCGTGCTCGAGCGGTACGGGATGACCGAGACCCTGATGAACGTGTCCAATCCCTACGAGGGCGAGCGCCGACCGGGAACCGTCGGGTTCCCCCTCCCCGGAGTCGAGGTGACGCTGGCCGACGACGACGAGATCCTGGTGCGCGGGCCCAACGTGTTCGGCGGGTACTGGGAACGCCCCGAGGCCACCGCGGCCTCGTTCCTCTCCGATCCGCAGGGCGGTCGGCCCTGGTTCCGGACCGGGGACCTGGGGGCGGTGAGCGACGACGGGTACCTGTCCATCCTGGGGCGATCGAAGGAGCTGATCATCACCGGCGGCTACAACGTGTATCCGGCCGAGGTGGAGGCTGTCCTGCTCGCTCATCCCGAGGTGCTCGACGTGGCCGTCACGGGGACGCCGTCGGATGAGTGGGGTGAGGTGGTCACCGCGTGGGTGGTCACCGGGCGCGACGGCCCGGCCCCCGTGGGTCTGACCGACTACGCGGCAACGAAGTTGGCCCCCTACAAGTGCCCCCGGCTGGTGCACGTGGTCGGCGAGCTTCCCCGCAACGCCCTGGGCAAGGTGGTGCGCACCGAGCTCCGGGTTCGGTCGGAGTAGGTTCGCGGGCGTGCGCATCGCCTACGGAACCGACGAGATGACGCCGGTCACCCGCGCCATCGCCGAGCACCTGCGAGAGGCCGGCCACCAGGTGGACGAGGTGGCCAAGGACGACGAGTGGCCTGAAGTGGGGCGACAGGTGGGCGAGGCGGTGGCCAGCGGTCAGGCCGATCGCGGCATCGTCTGGTGCTTCACCGGCACCGGCGTCTCGATCGCCGCCAACAAGGTGAGCGGGGTGCGGGCGGCGTTGTGCCTGGATGCGGCCACCGCGGCCGGAGCCCGCCGCTGGAACGACGCCAACGTGCTGGCCCTGGGCCTTCGGGTCACGGCGCCAACGGTGGCCGAGGAGATCGTGGGCGCATTCCTGGAGACCGACGTCGATCCAGCCGAGCGTGCCGCCATCAGCCGGGTCGAGCCCTCGCCGATCGCTCCGTGACCGCGGCCAAGAAAGCATCGGCGGCCCAGAAGGCACCGGCGGCCGCAAAGAGCAGAACGACAAAGAGCAGAACGACGAAGAGCAGAACGACCAAGGGCCGGACCGCCAAGGGCCGGGCGGTGAAGAAAACCGTTCGCGCTCGAAAGGTCACGATTTCGACCGGACCGGTGTTCACTTTGCCTGACGACTCGCTGGAGCAGTCGTTGCGGGCTGAAGGCTGCCAATGGGTTGCCGGGCTCGATGAGGTGGGGCGAGGGGCATGGGCCGGACCGGTGTCGGTTGGGGTGGCCGTGACCCCGGTGCAGACGCCGTGCCCCGATGGCCTGCGGGACTCCAAACAGGTTCCCGAGGAGGATCGGGAAACCATGTTCCCCCTCGTCGCCGAGTGGTGCGTCGACTGGTCGGTGGGCCATGCCAGCCCCGACGAGTGCGACCGGTGGGGGATGACCATCGCCCTGCGCCTGGCGGCTCATCGGGCCATCGCCGGGCTCTCCATCGTGCCCGACGTACTGCTGCTCGACGGCCTCTTCGACTACATCACCCATCGCCAGGACCCCGAGCGTCTCGACATCGAGGCCGTCGAGGCCGAACTGCTCGCCGTGCCGCCCGTGCGCACCGTCGTCCGGGGGGACGGCACCTGCACGGCCATTGCCGCGGCATCGATCCTGGCCAAGGTGACCAGGGACAGGATGATGCGGGATCTGTCCGGCAGCTTTCCCGCCTTCGACTTCCACCACAACAAGGGATATCCCACCCCGGTCCACAAGACCGCGCTGGCCGGTTGGGGTCTGACCTCGATCCATCGCCGATCGTGGATCTTTGCCGACACCATGCCGTTCCGTTGATCCTCCGCACGACCTCCAAATCCGCCACGTATGTCCGTGGCATCGGATACCTTTGGCCGGGTGATAACGACGCCGGGGGGCGAAGATCGGCACTGATGATGGGAGCTAGATGCTGGCATTGATGTGTGTCGTCACCGTGGTCGTGGTCCTGCTGGCCGTGTTGGTCGCCGGCCTGCTCCGTAGCCACGCCGACATCCTCCGTTCGCTCCATGATCTCGGTGTCGGTGTGGGCGACCCGACCGGAGGGGCTCTCCATGATCATGCTGCTCACGACCAGGCCCAATCGGTCCCTGTTCCCCTCCACATGGGCCCGCCGCTACCCGGTGAACGCGACGCAACGTCAGCCCCTGATCTGGTGGGGGTATCGCCCGAGGGCGACGCGGTGTCCATCGGCGTCACCGGCGTGGACCGGCTGACCCTTCTGGCCTTCCTGTCCTCGGGCTGTGTGACCTGCGCCGACTTCTGGGCATCGCTCCAGAACCCGGTGTCGGCCGGCTTCCCTTCCGATCTCCGTGTGGTGGCCGTGACCAAGGGGCCGGAGTTCGAGATCCCCTCCGAAGTGGCACGACGAGCGGGTGGTCGCATCGTCGTGGTGATGTCGACTGAGTCGTGGGGCGACTACGAGGTGCCGGGCTCGCCGTTCTTCGTCCTGATCGACGGTCGAGCCGGCCGCCGCATCGGTGAGGGCGTGGCCAACCGGGCCGACCAGATCGCCGAAATGGTCCAGCGGGCGTGGGACGAGGAGCGCCCACCGGGCCAGGCCGGATCGACCAGCCGGGCCGCGGCCGTTGGCCTGGACGGCAAGGAGCGCGAGGCCCGCAACGATCAGGAGCTCCAGGGCGTGGGCATTCTGCCCGGCGACCCCAGCCTGTATCCCGAACGCCATGAGGACCTCTTCGCCGGCTCGCCACCGCCGGCGACGATGACCGGATCGGGCCCGCGCACCGCACCGCCGCCCGGGGGCCGGGGCTCATGACGACGCTGCAGGCCCACGGCATCTCGGCCGCCCTGCCCAGCGGGTTCGAGGGCCGCATCTTCCAGCGGGCCGCCATCGGCGGGGAGGTGGCCCGACCCATCGCCCACTTCGCCACCTTCCCGCTCCCAGCCGACGTCGCCGACTTCGGGGGCGGTGCCGTGAACCTCATGACCCCTCAGGACATCTTCTCCGTCCTGTTCGAATACGGGCCCGAGAGCCTGGGCACCGCTCTCTTTGCCCGCAACGGCATGCCCCGTCAGCTGACGGCTCAGGACTTCAGCACCATCACCCTGCGTCGGGGCATGCCCAGCCAGTCGGGCACCCAATGGTTCTTCACCGAGAACGGACGCCCGTTCACCCTTTACGTCGTGCTCGGCAACCACGGCCTTCGAGCGTCCCTGGTGCCTCGGGTGAACGCATTGCTCGGCAATGTCGATGTGTCACAGGTCGGGAGCACCGTCCCGTGACCCTCTTCGGCCTCTATTTGGCCGCCTGTGCCCTCCTGGTGGTGGCCGGGGCGGCCAAAGCGGTGCGCCCGGCGGACACGGCCCGTGCCCTCAACCAGGCGGTGTCGGCGATCCGATTGGACCGAATGGCCCTCCTGGTGAGGACGGCGGCTGCGCTCGAGTGCGCACTGGGTGTCGCCGGCATCCTGTTTCCCTGGCCCCCCATCGCCGCCGCTGTCGCAGTCTCGTATCTCGCCTTTGCCGGCTTTGTCCTGGCTGCTTACATCAAGGGCGGTCCTCTGGCCACCTGCGGGTGCTTCGGGACGCCCGATACCCCGCCGACCGTGGTCCACATCATCATCAACGTGGGTCTGGCCGCCTCAGCGGTCGTCGTGGCCACCGCCGGTCGAAGCGGGTCCCTGCTCGATGCGCTGTCCGGGCAGCCGTGGCGCGGGATCCCACTGGTCGCGGTCAGTGGTGTGTGCGCCTGGCTGATCTTCCTGGCCTTGTCGCCCTTGGCCCGGCTGGAGGCCGCCCGCCGACTGGTGTCAGCGCGGGATGGCGCGTCGTGACCGGGACATTGGTCGAGCGGGCCTCGGAGTTCCTCGAGTCACGTCTCTCCCGTCGGAGCTTCATCAACCGATCGGCGTTTGTCGGATCGGCGCTGGCCGTCGGCGGTGCGGAGTTCGCCCTGCACCCCGGAACGGCCTACGGGGCGATCTGCAGCTGTGGCGACCTCGGGTGCGACTGCGGTTCCACCTGCTGTTCGGGCTTCTCCGAGTTCTGTTGCGTCCTCAACGGGGGTTACAACTACTGCCCGACCGGCACGGTCATCGGCGGTTGGTGGAAGGCGGACGGTTCGGCTTACTGCGCGGGTCCGCGCTATTACTTGGACTGCAGCGCGCAGTGCAACTGCCTGGCCGGGTGCAGCGGCGGGTTCCCGTTCTGCCAGCCGGGCTGTGACGGCACCAACTGCAGCTGCGCGCTGGAGAGCTGCGCCAACTACCTGGAGGGCTGTCTGCAGTTCCGCTATGGGCAATGCAACCAGCAGATCGCCTGCATGGGTCGGATCGTCTGCCGGGTCGTGTCGTGCATACCGCCCTGGGAGGTCGACCCGACGTGCACGACGACCCTGGCTGTCGACGAGGGCACGGCCAACATGAACCGGGTCTGCACTACCGCCGTTCCGACCCCTCCACCTCCGCCCGCACCGCCACCGCCTCCGTGCTACTCGCCGGCCACCATGTGCGAAGTGGTGGGCATGAGCGCGGTCGACGCCGCCGGATACCTGGTTGTCACCGCATTCGGGAGGGTGTTCAGCTTCGGCTACGCCACCAACGAGGGCGATATGTCCGGCGCCCCACTGAACGCCCCCATCGTGGGGATAGCCGCTCGGGAGGGAACCAATGGCTACTGGATGGTGGCCTCCGACGGCGGCATCTTCACCTTCGGGAACGCCAACTTCTTCGGGTCCATGGGTGGTCAGCCGCTGAACCAGCCCATTGTGGGCATGGCCGCCACCCCCAGCGGCAACGGCTACTGGCTGGTGGCCTCCGACGGTGGCGTCTTCTGCTTCGGGGACGCCAACTTCTTCGGGTCGGAGGGCGGCAAACCCCTGAACCAACCGGTCGTGGGCATGGCTGCCACCCCCAGCGGCAACGGCTACTGGCTGGTGGCCTCCGACGGCGGCATCTTCTGCTTCGGCGACGCGCAGTTCCGGGGTTCCGAGGGCGGCCAACCCCTCAACAAGCCGGTGGTGGGCATGGCCGCCACCCCCAGCGGCAACGGGTACTACCTGGTGGCCGCAGACGGCGGCATCTTCTGCTTCGGCGACGCGCAGTTCGATGGCTCCGAGGGAGGACAGCCACTCAATCGACCCATGGTGGGCATGGCCTCCGTGCCCGCCGGATCGGGCTATTGGACGGTGGCACAAGACGGCGGCATCTTCAGCTTCGATGCTCCGTTCCTGGGGTCCCCGGCATGACCGCAGGCGGAAGGGATGGCAATGAGCTCGCAGGCACACCGATGAGGGAGCACCGATGACGACACTGATTACAGTTCTGGCGCTGGTGATGGCGGCGGGAGCCGCGGCCCGATCGACCTGGTCGCCCTGTGGTCTGTCCATGCTCTCGACCATCACGCCCATCGGCGAGCAGGCCCGCGGGGCCCGGTTCGCCACCTCGGCCACGTGGTTCGTAGTCGGCGGCGTGGCCGGCGGGGCCACGCTGGGGGGAGTCTTGGCCCTGGTCGCAGTGGGGATCGGTGCCCTCCATCTCACCGCGGGGACCATCGGCATCGTGGCCGCCCTCGCCGCCGTCCTGGCTGCCGTGTCCGACTCCCGAATTGCCGGTGCGCAGATCCCCATTCATCGCCGCCAGGTCAACGAGGTCTGGCTCGACCGGTTCCGCCCCTGGGTCTACGGCGCCGGGTTCGGCTGGCAGATCGGGAGCGGTGTGGTCACCTACATCATGACGGCGGCCGTCTACCTGATCGCCGTGCTCGCCATCATGACGGGCAACCCGTGGACAGCCCTGGGAGTGGGCGTGCTCTTCGGCACGGTGCGGGGGCTGGCCGTGCTGCTGGCGCGGGGAATCACCACGCCGGCTCGGCTGGCCTCCTTCCACCGGCGCTTCGCCGAGCTCGAGCCGGTGTCCAGGCGGGTCATCGTCGTGATGGAGCTGGCCGTGGCGTCGGTGGTGGCCGGTGTCCTCTGGCCCCCGGCGGCCGTCGTGGTCGTGGTCGCCGCCGCCATCGGCTGGGCGGTGGGCCGCCAGGTCCACATGCCCGAGGGTGACTGTGAGGTGCCCAGGCCGGGAGCGGCGTCGACCTCGCCGGTCGAGTCCGACGCCGGGCTCGATCCCGTATCCGCCACCGAGGCGACTGCGGCGCTCGGATAGGGCCCGGGTCGGGGCCGTTCTGATTTCGGGCCCCTTACCTGGGCTGATACCCCGCCTTCTCGGCTATGACAACGCATTGACTTCAGTGTCGGTCCGGCTCACCGTTCCCTGGGCGACGGCCTGATGGCATACCTGCTGGCCGTACTGGCCTCGTTCGCCAATGCGCTGAGTGCCGTCTTCCAGCGGATCGGGGTGCAGAACGCGCCGACCGAGACGACCATGAGCTTCAGCCTCATCAGCTACGCGCTGCGTCGGGGAATCTGGTTGGCCGGCGTGGTGCTCATCGGTGCCGGCTTCGTGCTGCAGGCCGTCGCCCTGCGCTTCGGTCAGTTGAGCTCCGTGCAACCCATCGTCACCACCGAGCTGTTGTTCTTGGTGCTCATCCTGGCCGTCTGGTTCCGGTACCACCTCGGCTGGCGGGAATGGGCGGGGGCGCTGGCCGCGGCGGGCGGACTGGCCACGTTCCTGGCCGTCGCCGCGCCGGGCGGTGGGAACATCGTTCCGGGGATGGGGGCGTGGACCGAGGTGTTCGTCGCCGTCGGCGCCGTCGTGGTGGTGGCTGTAGCCCTGGCCTTCACCGGGCCTCGCTGGTTCCGGGCCGCCATGTTCGGGGTCGCCGGTGCCCTCATGTTCGCTCTCAGCGCCGCGTTGACCAAGGAGTTCACCACCCTGGTCACCGAGGGATGGGGCCACGTGTTCACCCACTGGGAGACCTACGCCATGGCCGCCGCCGGCATCATCGGGTTCTTCTTCGCCCAGAACGCCTACCACGCCGGTCCCATCACCGCCTCGCAGGCCACCATCACCATCATCGACCCGTTGGCCAGCGTCCTGATCGGGATCTGGCTGTTCGGTGATCGCTTGCGAACGGCACAATGGCGGGGACCAGTCGAGGCCCTGGCCATGCTGGTGATGTTCGCCGGCGTGTTCGTGCTGTGCCTGTCACCGCTGGTGGCCGGGCCCAAGGACGAAACCCACGGGGATCACTTGGTCCGCCGCACCAGGCGGAAACATCCGAACGGCCTGGATCAGCCGGTGGATACACCGCTGACGTAGCCGGTCGGGTTGGTTCGACCGGCAGGACTCACCGGCGACAGGGCCATCACGTTCCGGCCAGGATGAGACCCAGCGCCTGGTCGAGGTCGGGATGGCGGAAGGCGTGGCCCATGGCCGTCAGCCGGGCGGGTACCGCTCGCTGCCCGGCCAGGAGCATCTCATTGGCCATCTCCGAACCGAGGGCCAAACGAAGGGCGGCCGTGGGGGCGGTGAGGCGGCACGGGCGGTGGACGGCGCGGGCGATGGCCATACTCAACTCGGCGTTGGTGACTGGCCGGGGGGCGGTGGCGTTCAGCGGGCCGACCACGCTGCCATCGACCAGAGACCGGAGGATGATGTCGACCTCGTCTTCCAGGGCGATCCAGCTCTGATACTGCCTTCCCGGCCCCAACTTGGCCCCCAGCCCCAGTTTGAACAGGGGAAGCATCTTGGCCAGGGCCCCACCCGACGTGCTGAGCACGATGCCCGATCGCAGGTTCACCGTCCGGATACCGGCATCGGCAGCCGGTCCCGCCGCCCGTTCCCACACCCCGCAGAGCTCGGCCAGGAACCCGGCTCCCTGCGGGGCCTCCTCGGTTAGCTCGCGGTCGCCACCGTCTCCGTAGTAGCCGACGGCCGAGGCGCTGATCAGGACGGGCGGACGCGGCGCCAACTGCAGCAGCGAGGTCACCAGCAACCGGGTCGAGCTCGTCCGACTGTCGAGGACGGCCTGCTTGCGGGCGGGCGACCAACGCTTGTCCCCGATTCCGGCGCCGGCCAGGTGCACCACACCGTCGAACGGTCCGGCTGACTCCAGACCTTCGAGATCGACCACTCCCTGGCTCGGGTCCCAATGCACCTCGTTCGCCGCTGAGCCGGCTGGTGTCGAGCTCGGAGAGCCCGAGCCGGTGGAGGGCGTGTTGGCCTGGCGGACGAGCCGGGTGACCCGGTGGCCACCGGTGGACAGCCGCTCGAGTAGCGCCGAGCCGATCAACCCGCTCGAGCCGGTGACGAGCAGGTTCACGTGGCGGTCCCGACCGAGCGCCCCGCCCGCTCGACGGTCCTGCGCACGAGGGCGGCGAAGGCGTCGGGGTGGGAGAGATGGGCGCCGTGCCCGGATCCCGGGAACTCGATCAGTTCGGAGCCGACCACGTTCTCGACCAGCCACTGGACCCCGCCGCGTTGTCGGGCCGCAGATCGGTCCCCCCTCCCGAACACGGCGGGTAGGGCGAGCTGTCGGGCGTCGAAGGGGGGCTCGCTCTTGCGGATGGACTGCATCTCGGCAGCCAGGGCCGGCCCGTCGAGCCGGCGCTCGTCCTTGGCCGCATCGGAAAGTCGGTCCCAGGCGGAGTTTCCGACTACTCGGCGAAAGAACTGCTCGCTGACCACGGCCGGGTCATCGTCATACTTGCGGGCCGCCGATGCCCGGTTGCCCGGTATGGGGAGCCAGGGCAGGGGAGGTTCGAACGCAGCCAGCGACTCGATGGTCGACCCCGGGTCACCGCGGAGCGCGGCACCGAGGGCGATGGTGCCGCCGAAGCTGTGTCCGATCACCACCGCGGGTCGGCCGCCGATGACCGAGAACAGATCGTCGATGTGGATGTCGAAGGTGTCGGCCAGGGGCAAGACGTCACGGGAGTCGTGATACCCCCGACGGTCATAGGTAATCGTGTGGAGGTCGGGCAGCCTGCGGACGACGCGGGCGAAGCTCGATCCCCGGTCGAGGGAGCCGTGGATGAGGACGACCACCGGGTCGCCCAGGCGCCGGTCCGATGGGACGCGCTCGTCAACGGCCAGACCGCTGGGATGTTCCAACATCTGGACAGCCTGCCAGTTGAGCCGGGAGGGGCCAAGGCGGCGTCAACGGGCCGCGGTCGTGCGCTGTCAGCGGGCCGCCATCGTTCCACCAGCGCTCGGGCCGGCCGCATAGGCTCGGTCATGGCCTTCGCCGATGTCAACGGGCAGCATCTCTACTTCGAGGACAGCGGAGGAGACGGGCCCCCGGTGGTGTTCAGCCACGGCTTCCTCATGGACCACGAGATGTTCGCCCCGCAGGTGGCAGCCCTTTCCGGTCGCTTGCGGATCGTCACCGTGGATGCCCGGGGTCATGGCCAGACATCGGCGGACGGCGCCTTCGACTACTGGGACCTGGCCAGAGACGTGCTGGCCCTGATGGACCACCTGGATCTGGCCTCGGCCACGTTGGCGGGCATGTCCCAGGGCGGCTTCGTCAGCCTGCGGGCCTCGCTGCTTGCCCCTGACCGGGTGCGGGCCCTGGTGTTGATCGACAGTCAAGCGGGGCTGGAGAACGAGGCATCGGCTCCGGCGTACGAGGCCATGCACGAGGAATGGCTGGCCAACGGACCGGCGGCCGTCCAGGAGATCGTGGCCGCCATGATCTTGGGCACAGATCTCGATCCCACACCCTGGTTCACCAAGTGGGCCGCGATACCCCCTGCGGACTTCACTGCACCCTTTCGCTGTCTGATGGACCGCGACGATCTCACGCCGAGGTTGGAGGAGATCCCCCAACCGGCCATCATCTTCCACGGCGATCACGACGAGGCCATCCCCATGGAGCGGGCCGAGATCCTGTGCGCCGGTCTCCCGGCGTGCCGCGGCATCGTGGTGGTCGAGGGTGCGGGCCACGCCGCCAACCTCAGCCACCCCGATCAGGTCAACGATCCGCTGGCCGAGTTCGTCGAACAGTACGGCTGATCCCGGGGGACGACGGCCCGAGTGCTGGTCAGAGCTGCCCGATGGCCTTATGGGTCTGGGGGACGACCCGGACGTTCGGGTACAGGCGGAGGGCTCGGGCCTGAAGGTCGAGGACCTGGTCGGGGGTGGGGGCCTCGGTCACCGACGCGAACGGGGTGACGGGCTGGAGGAACACCTCGGGACTGCCGGGGCATGCGGCCACCATGGAGATGGCGGCGTCGAGCTCTCCGGGGTCGACCGAGGCGCCAACCACGATCTTCACCCAGGTCGTCGTGCCGGCATCGCCGGCCGCGGCCAGGAACCGGCGATGGGTGTCCAGGTCGACCTGCTCGCCGTCGACGCTGTTCAGCTTGATGTCCATGCTGACGTAGGTCAGCCAGGGCAGCGTGCGGACCAGGCCGCCGGTCAGCATGCCGTTGGTCTCGGCCATGATCCGATGGCCCCGGGCCACCAAGAGCGGCAACAATTGGGCCAGGCCTCGCGACTGCATCAAGGGCTCGCCGCCGGTCAGGCTCACCGAGTGGTGGGGGAGCGCCCGCCACAAGCGATCAACCGCCTCGACCACGTCATCGGTCGGCAGCGGGCTCTGTCGGTGCTCCCAGTCACGCCGGCCCGGGGTGTGCTCGATCCGACAGGGCCCCGGCCGCCGTTCCAGCGCTTCGGGTTGGTCGCAGTAGGCGCACCGGATGTTGCAACCGGTCAGGCGGAGGAAGACCTGGCGCTGGCCCACCAGCGCAGCTTCGCCCTGGATGGCCGAGAAGATTTCGGTGACAAGCAGCGGGCCTGCTGGATCCATACCCTGGTCGTCGCTCACGACCGCGTTGTCGGTCACGACAGGGTCGCCGCCCACGACAGGGTCGCCGCCCACGACCGAGTCGTCGGTCACGCCAGTGCCGGGTCGTCCACGCCGGCCTCGGCGAAGCCCCGGGCCCGGAGCAGGCACGCGTCGCAGTGACCACAGGGACGGGCGCCCCCCTGGTAGCAGGACCAGGTCAGGGCCAGGGGGGCATCGAGCTCCCGGCCCCGCCGCACGATCTCCGCTTTGGTCAGTTCGATGAGCGGGGCCGAGATCCGGATGGGATCGCCCTCCACGCCCCGCTTTTGGCCGGTGGCGGCCACGCCGCGGAACGCCTCGATGAACTCGGGACGGCAGTCGGGGTAGCCCGAGTAGTCGAC
>DATMMO010000208.1:0-5660 GCA_035569695.1 Acidimicrobiales bacterium
CCGAACACCACGGCCAGCCCGCCCAGGAAGAGGACGAAGGCCGGCGCGGCCGGACCCGCACCCGTCCCGCTCAGCGCGTCGGTCGTGGCCGTCAGGAAATGGGTGGTGTCGAGGCCGGCGCCGTGGGCCACATCGGCGCTCATGGCGTCGACCAGAGCCAGACCCAACTGGACCAACTTGACTGCCGCTCCGGTGAGGAGCAGGGCCACCGGCACGTTGATGAGGATCGACCGCAACAGCAAGGAGGTGGACTGGCGATGGATGGCCTGGATGATCCCGAGCAACAACAGGGGGACGATGACCACCCCGGCCAGCGCGGCCATGGTCTCGAAGTGAGAGGTGAACCAGGAGGCACCGAGATCGATCTGGGTCGAGGACTGCAGGGCGCCGCCGATCTGGCCCAGTAGCCAGGTGGCTCCCTCGGTGACCCAGTTGGCCGCGGCGCTCAGCACGCTGTCGGCGCCCAACCCGGCCACCTGCGACGGCAGCGAGGTGACGGGACCGGCCGCACCCTGGCAGGCTTGGCCCAGGCCCGACTGGCCCAGCGCGGCGGCGGCCGACGAGCAGGAGAGGCCGGGGATGGCCGGTACCCCCATCGTCAGTGCACGGCCTGTCCGGCGTTGAAGAAGAAGTTCACGATGGCGCTGCTGGCACCGATCAGGAGCGCAGCCAACCCGGAGATGAGCACGGCGCGTCGACCCACGAAGGACTGCTGGTAGTTCTGGCCGTGGGACCCGAGGGCCCACGCCGCCGCACCGATCACCAGCCCAGCTAGGGCGAGGACCAGGGCCCACCCTTCGAGGCCGTTCATGAGCTTCATGAGCTCCGAACCTCCGGGGAGCTGGTTGATATCCGGCTGGGGAGTCTGGATGCCGGCGGGGAGGGAAGAGAGGATCGTCATGCCGCCAGGCTACGGTCGGCTATGCCTTATTTCAATACTTTTTGTGTATTTTCATGTTTTGACGGGCCGACCCCACGGGCACACCGTCCGCGTCGACCTGACACACTGAGGTGGTGAAGCAGCACTACCTGTACTGGTACATCGCCGCGGGCGTGGGCGTACTGCTCCTCATCGTCATCGCCGCCTGGTTGGGGCGGCGATCAGGGCGGCGCAGCCTGCAGCAGCGGCTGACCTCGCTGGCCTCTCGCCTGGGCGTGGACGTGACCAACGAAAAGGGCGTTGAGCTGGTCCTCAACCAGCTCGAGCAGATCACCGGCGAGGCGGCCGAGGCCGTGGCCGAGTCCAGTGCGGGCGCCATCCGCCTCCGCCGCGCCCTCGACACCCTGCCCCAGGGGGTCATCGTGTGCGACGAGAACGGGGAAATGGTGTTCCGCAACGCCCGGGCCATGGCCCTCATGGGATCGCGCCACGGGGACGCCCTGGCCACCCAAGCGGTGACCGAGCTGCTCGAGAACGCCTGGCACGACGGCTCGGCCGAGCGCACCCTGGACCTCTACGGGCCGCCCCGCCAGACCCTCAACGTCTCCACCCGGCTGATCGACGACGGTCGGCGCCCCCTGGGCGTGATCGCCATCATCGACGACATCTCCGAGCGCCGCCGCCTGGAGGAGATCCGCCGCGACTTCGTGGCCAACGTCAGCCACGAGCTCAAGACCCCCATGGGGGCCCTCGGCCTGCTGGCCGAGACCCTCACCGTCGAGCCCGATCCGATCATCGGCCAGCGGCTGGCCTCCCGCATCCACACCGAGGCCTTCCGGGTCAGCCGGATCATCGACGACCTGTTGGACCTGACCCGGATCGAGTCGGAGGAGGCTCCTCCCCGGGAGCCCATCTACATCAACCTGGTCATGGCCGAGGCAGTGGAGCGGGTGCAGTCCGCGGCCGAACAGCGCAAGATCACCATCGAGCTGCAGGAGCCCGAGCCGCCCGTGCACGTGCTCGGCGACCGGCGCCAGCTGGTGTCGGCCATCCACAGCCTGCTCGAGAACGCCGTCACCTTCTCCTACGAGAACGGCATCATCCGGGTCACCGGCAGCCAGGTCGAGGGCGAGGTCCACCTGTCGGTGGCCGATGCCGGGGTGGGCATCCCGGCCCGGGATCTGGAGCGGATCTTCGAGCGCTTCTACCGGGTCGACCACGGGCGCAGCCGGGAGACGGGCGGGACGGGACTGGGCCTATCCATCGTTCGACACGTGGCCAGTAACCACCAGGGCCGGGTCGAGGTAGCCTCACGTGAGGGCGAGGGATCCACATTCACGTTGGTCTTGCCCAATCCTCCTGAGTACCTTTCCTAAGACACCTATGGAACCGGACACCTCCCAGACGAAGGTCCTGCTCGCCGAAGACGAGGAGTCGTTCATCGACGCCCTGGTCGTCGGGTTGGCCCGCGAGGGGTTCGATGTCACCGTGGCCCGCGACGGGCGCGAGGCGCTGCGGCTGTTCGACGTGGTCCAGCCGGACCTCATCCTCCTCGACCTCATGCTGCCCAAGATGTCGGGCATCGACGTGTGCCGATCGATCCGGGCCCGGTCCTCGGTGCCCATCATCATGGTGACGGCCAAGGGCACCGAGATCGACACCGTGGTCGGCCTCGAGGTCGGCGCCGACGACTACGTGTCCAAGCCCTACCGGCTTCGGGAGCTGGTGGCCCGGATGCGGGCCGTCCTCCGGCGCACGCCTGCCCCCGACCCGGTGACGGGCGGCAACGGTTCGGACGGCACCGGCGAGTACGGCGGCCGCTCCGTGCTCGAGGCCGGCGGCATCCAGGTCGACCCCGATCGGCACCTGGTCTTCGTGCGGGGCGACGACGTGCACCTGCGCCGGAAGGAGTTTGAGCTGCTGTCCCTCCTCATGGAAAATGCCGGGCGGGTCCTGACCCGCGATGTCCTCATCGACCGCATCTGGGGTTCGGACTATTACGGGGACACCAAGACCCTTGACGTGCACATCAAGCGGCTGCGGAGTCACGTCGAGGAGGACCCCTCCACCCCCAAGCTCATCACCACCATTCGGGGCGTGGGTTACCGCTTCGACGCAGCCAAGGCGTAGTCAGCCGGGCCGCCGGGCCGCCTGTCCTTAGGCCCCACGGGCTCGGCGTGAGCCCGGTGCGTCGGGCTTCGCTTCGGAGTCGCCGACGAGCTCGCTACTTCACCACTCGGAACAGGTACGAACCAGTCGTGATCACCCGGTCATCGGCACCCTCGTCATGGAGCAAGACGCGAACGCCGGCAACGCCGTCGGTGCCTCCCATCGACTCGGCCTCCGCCCTGAACGGACCGACCTTGCCCCGGGCTAGGAACATCACGTGGGACGACACACCCTGGAGCTGGTCGCTGCCGGCGACGCTGGCCGCGAGGTCGATGGCCGCCGTCTCCAAGATGACGAACTGGGGCCCAATGTGAAGCGCCGCGTCCGGCGACGCCAGGTCCTCAGCCAGCTCGCCCAGCGCCCACTGGCCATCGTCGCGACGGCCGCCGCCGAACACTTTCCACAGCGGCGGCAGGTCGGGCGAGTCGACCACCTCGATGGGGTTCAGCTCCATCTTTTCGAGTCCTTGCGGCGGGGTGCCGATGCTGATGCCCTGGCCTTCGGTCAGGGCCAGCACCCGGCTCGGCTGGTCGGCGTCGACAATGCGGGAGCGGCTGTAGCCCATCTGCCTGCCCTGTTTGAGCACCTCCGAGAGGATCGCAATGCGGGCAACGCCATGGCCGGGATCGAGGATCTGACAGGCGTGGATGACGGGGTTGGGCACCGCCTCCAGATCAGACATGCCGCCCCCCTCGGGCGAAGCGATCCCGAGGACGGCAAACAGCATCCCTCCGGCCGAATTCCGCATGTCGTGGCGCAGAGTGACCGTGTTGTCCACCGGACCCAGGTCCATGGACGCGTAGCTGCGGCCGATGTAGCGGTAGCTCAATAAACCACCCCAACGGCGGCGCAGTTCGGCGGCGTACTCATCCTGCTCGTTGGTGAGCTCGCGGATGTCTCGTAACACATGTCCTCCCCGGAATTACGTGGCCGCCACAGGTCCCCATATCAATGTGAGGCACACCAGTGTGAGCCACATCAGTGTGAGGCACATCGTAAGCGCCTGTGCCATGAAGGGGCGAAAGCGAATGCGCAGACAACCTGCCCGGTACGGCGGCCCGGGTGCAGCCATTGGCCTGATGGTTTCGCTCCGACCCACCCGGAGCCAAGCCGCTCAGGGCGCGGGAATGACCCCGTCACCCCGCAGGTAGGGGTGCAGCACCGCCGGCAGCACCACCGACCCGTCGGCTTGCCGACCGGTCTCCACCACCGCGGCCCAGATGCGAGCCCAGGCCAACGCCGACCCGTTCAAGGTATGCACGAAGACTGGGGAACCCCCGCCGGCCGGTCGATACCGGATGTTGCCCCGCCGCGCCTGGTAGTCCCGGAACCAGCTGACCGAGGAGACCTCGAGCCACTGGTCGCACCCCGGCGAGTACACCTCCAGGTCGAAAGTGCGGGCCGAGGAGATGCCCAAGTCGCCGGCGCACAGATCGAGCACCCGGTACTGCAGCCCGAGCTCGCGCAGCAGCGCTTCGGCCCGCTCCAGGATGTCGGCGTGGACCTCGGCCGCCTGATCGGGCGTGGCGTAGGCGAACAGCTCGACCTTCTCGAACTCGTGCACCCGCAAGAGGCCCCGGGTGTCACGCCCGGCGGCCCCCGACTCCCGCCGGAAGCACGGAGTGGCCGCCGTCAACTTCACCGGCAGCTCGGCCTCGTCCAGGATGTCGCCCCGGGCCATCGAGGTGAGGGGGGCCTCGGCCGTGGGGATGGCCCACAGGTCGTCGCGCTCCAGGTGGTAGGCGTCGTCGGCGAACTTGGGTAGCTGGCCCGTGGCCACCATGGTCTCGGTCCGGACCAGGGTGGGGGGCCGGATCTCCTCGTAGGCATCGGCGTGGCGGTCCAGGGCGAACGCGGTCAGGGCCCGAAGCAATCGGGCCCCGAAGCCCCGGTATAGCGGGAACATGGAGCCCGACAGCTTGGCCCCGCGCTCCATGTCCAAGATGCCGAGGGTGGCGCCCACGTCCCAGTGGGGCACCCGCTGGGCCTCGGTATACACAGGGGCAACCTCGGGCCAGGACCGGATGGTCAGGTTGTCCTCGGGTCCGCCCCCGTCGGGCGCGTCCTCGGCCGGCAGGTTGGGCACCAACAACAGCGCCTGCAGTACTGCCTCCTGGTTGGCCTCGGCCACCTCGCCCGCCGCGTGCTGCTCCTGGCCCAGCCGCCGGCTCTCGGCCATCAGCGCTTCGGCCCGCTCGCCGTCTTTGGCCCGGCGGGCCTCACCCACTTGTTTCGACAGTGCCTTCACCCGGGCCCGCAGCTCGTCGCGATGGCCGATGGCCTCCCGGGCCGCGGCATCCAGCCCAGACAGGCGGTCGATCTCTGCTGCTTCGACCCCGCGACGGCCCAGCGCGGCCTTGACCGCGTCGGCATCCTCCCTGACCAGCCGGATATCGATCATGTCGGCGACAACGGTAGCGTGAGCGCCCGTGGAGCACGCCATCGACCAGCCCGGATCCCCCGCCGAGCCACCGGCGACGGGGCCCACAGCCCCGCCGGCGGTGGAGTGCCGGGAGCTGGTCGTCCGCTACGGCGACACGGTGGCCGTCGACCATCTGTCCTTCACCGCCCACGCCGGCGAGATCGTGGCCCTGCTCGGGCCCAACGGCGC
>DATMMO010000209.1:0-25949 GCA_035569695.1 Acidimicrobiales bacterium
CCTCGACCCAGGGGCGCGAGCCCTCGTTCCACCCGCTGTCGGCCGCCCTGCTGGCCGACCCCACCCAGGCCAGCCCGGCCGACGCCGAGCGCTGGCTCGATCTCCAGGGTCCGGTGTGTCCCGAGCTGGCCGAAGCCGCGCTGGCGTCGACGTCCGATGCTCTCGCCTTCTACCCGTACCTCTACTGGCCCACGGCCAGGGTCATCGACCGCGTGACCCTACCCACCATCCTCCATCCCGCCGCCCACGACGAGCCTGCGCTCCAGCTCTCCGTCTTCCCCCGGGTCTTCGCCGCCGCCGATGGCCTGGTCTTCCAGACCACGGCCGAGCGAGACTTGGTCGAGCGCACGTTCCCCGTGGCCGAGCGCTCGCAGTTGTTGTTGGGCCTCGGAGCCGACGACCCGGACCTGGACACCCGACCGGGCGACGCCGGTTGTGTCCCCGCCGACCCGTACCTGGTGTGCCTGGGGCGGGTCGAGGGCCACAAGGGCAGCCGCCTGCTCGCCTCGTTGTTCACGGCCTACAAACGGCGCCACCCCGGCCCACTGCGGCTCGTCTTTGCCGGGCCGGTGGTCGAAGGGCCCGACCCCAATCCGGAGATCGATGTGCTGGGGCCGGTGGACGAGGCCACCAAGTGGGCCCTGCTCGGCGGGGCCCTGTCCCTGGTCTCGCCCTCCCCGTGGGAGGCGTTCTCGTTGGTGTTGGCCGAAGCCTGGAGCGCCCGCGTCCCCGTCGTGGTCAACGCGGCCTGCGCGGCCACCAGCGAGCACTGCCGACGGTCGGGTGGTGGCTTGGCCTTCGACGGGTACGGAACGTTCGAGGTCATCGTGGACCGACTCACCACCGACGGCGCCCTCCGGGCCGAGCTCGGCGCGTTGGGGCGCTCCTATGTGGACCGGAATTTCCGGTGGCCCATCATCGTCGAACGCTACGCCCGGTTCGTCCAGCGGGTGGTCGAGCTGCGCTCGTAGTCGGGCCCGGTTCATCCCGCTGGCCCTTTTCCCTCGACAGTGGTCGTGCGGTGTGATCTGCTGGGTGATTACGGCGCGACCACGCAGTGGAGCGGCGGTCCAATGTGAAGGAGGGGCCTCGATGGGTCTGCGTCGGATGGAAACGGGGCGCGGCGGTAAGGTCCTGGCCGCCATCGGGGTGTGCGGCGGCACCGTCGCCCTCCTGGCGCCGGTGGCCGTCTCGGTCGGGCCCGCCTCAGCCGACGATCCCGCCCCGCAGGCGGCAGGATTGCAGTTCACCTCGACCTGGACCCAGACCCTGCCCGACGCCGGCAATCCCATCGCCCAGTCCTCGCCCACTATGGCCAACCTCGACGGCTCTGGTCGCTCCGTCGTCGTCGGCGACCGAGGGGGAACACTGTGGGCCTTTCATCTGGCCGACGGATCGGCCACGCCGGGGTGGCCCGTCCACGTGGGGGCGCCCATCGACTCCACCCCATCGGCGGCCAGCGTCGACGGCAGCGGGTTCGACACCGTGTTCATCGGGGCCGGCAATGCCGCCCAACCGATGGTGGGCGGGTACTTTGCCTACAACCACAGTGGGCAACTGGCCTGGGCGTCGAACGCACCCGATGCCCAGGGCAACCACGGGGTCCAGGCCTCGATGACCGTAGCCCCCATCGGCGTCTTCGGCTCACCGGGGGTGACGGCGCCCTCACTGGGCCAGAAGCAGTATGCGTTCCAGGCCAACGGCGGCCAGATGCTCGGCGGTTGGCCGTTCTTCACTGCTGACAGCTCGTTCTCCACTCCGTCGGTGGCCGACCTGTACGGGAACGGCCAGACCGACATCATCGAGGGGGGCGACTCCACCGCGGGGGTGGCCTTCGGCCAGACCTACCCGAACGGGGGGCACCTCCGGGTCCTCGGGAGCGGCGGCAACCTCATCTGCGACCATGACTTCAACCAGACCATCGACTCCTCCACCGCGGTGGGCGACATCCAGGGCAACGGGCAGTTGGGGATCGTCTTCGGCACCGGTACCTTCTACGGCGGCGTCTCCGACACCAACAAGCTCATCGCCGCCAACTCGAGTTGCAACGTGCTGTGGAGCGACGACCTGGGCGGGAGCACCACCAGCGCCCCCGCCATCGCCGACATCCTCGGCAACGGTGGGGAGCAGGTCATCGAGGGGGCCAACACCGGTTCGAGCGGGTTGGTGTGGGCGATCAACGGCGGCAACGGGGCCGCTTTGCCCAACTGGCCGCAGCGCACGGCGGGCCAGATCATCGGGGGGGTGGTCACGGCCGACCTGACCGGGGCCGGGTACCAGGACATCCTGGTTCCCACCACCAGCGGGCTGGTCATCTTCGACGGCAAGAGCGGTCAGGCCGTGGCCACGCTGGGAACGGGCATGGGCCTGCAGAGCTCGCCGCTGGTCACCACCGATCCCAACGGCACCATCGGGATCACCCTGGCCGGTTACGGGGCGTCCAACGAGGGGGTCATCCAGCACTTCGAGGTCACCGGGTCGACGGGGCGCGCCCTGGGCAACCGATCCTGGCCCCAGTTCCACCACGACAGCCAGCTGACCGGGACCCTGCTGGCCCCGCCGCCCGCCCACCTCAACGCGCCGATCGTGGGCATGGCTCCCACCCCCGACGGCCAGGGCTATTGGATGGTGGGGTCCGACGGCGGCATCTTCAGCTTCGGTGACGCCGGCTTCTTCGGCTCCGAGGGCGGCCTGCACCTGAACAAACCCATCGTGGGCATGGCCCCCACCGCCGACGGCAAGGGCTACTGGCTGGTGGCCTCGGACGGCGGCATCTTCAGCTTCGGCGACGCCGGCTTCCACGGCTCCGAGGGCGGGATGCACCTGAACCAACCCATCGTGGGCATGGCCGCCACCCATAGCGGTGGTGGCTACTGGCTGGTGGCCTCGGACGGCGGCATCTTCACCTTCGGCGACGGCAATTTCTACGGTTCCCAGGGCGGGATGCCGCTGAACAAACCGATCGTGGGCATGGCCGCCACCCCGAGCGGCAACGGCTACTGGCTGGTGGCCTCGGACGGCGGCATCTTCACCTTCGGCGACGGCAATTTCCATGGTTCCCAGGGCGGGATGCCCCTGAACAAACCGATCGTGGGCATGGCCGCCACCCATAGCGGCAACGGCTACTGGCTGGTGGCCTCGGACGGCGGCATCTTCTCCTTTGGCGACGCCGGGTTCCACGGCTCCGAGGGCGGTATGCCCCTGGCCCAGCCGATCGTGGGCATGGCCGCCACCTCGGGCAGCAACGGGTACTGGCTGGGGGCAGCCGACGGCGGCATCTTCACCTTCGGCGATGCCGGCTTCTTCGGATCGGTGCCCGGCCTGCTGGCCGCCGAGAACAACGGCTCCGGCGACTGATCGTCGGCCTCGGGGCCGACGGCTTGCTTCTCACCCGTAGGGTGTCACCACCTGTCGGCCGGTTGCCGCAACCGTCCGCCACCATCGAGGAGCGACGTGACCGCCAAGAACGAGTTCGGACCGCTGGCCCGGTTGGCCGGCACCTGGGAAGGCGACGAGGGTCTCGACGTCGCCTACTCCAACCAGAACGGATGCCTGGCCGAGACGCCCTACCGGGAACGGACGACCTTCAGCCCCTTCGGCCCGGTCGAGAACGGATCCCAGGTCCTCTACGGCCTCGACTACCGCACCTCGGCCTGGCGGCCGGGGGAGGAGAACCCCTTCCACACCGAGGTGGGGTACTGGCTGTGGGACGCGGCCGACGGTCAGGTCATGCGGTCCTTCATGGTCCCGCGGGGGTGCACCATCCTGGCCGGAGGCCCCGCTGGCCCGGGCGACTCCACCTTCACCATGACGGCTGAGGTCGGATCCGAGACCTACGGGATCCTGTCCAACCGGTTCCTGGCGGCCAACGCCCGATCGACCAGCTACGCCGTCACCGTCTCGATGGACGATGACGGTACCTACTCCTACGAGGAGACCACGACCATGGAGCATCGTCGCTCGCCCGAACTGGTGGTCCACACCGATCGGAATCGCCTGCACCGCGTCGACTAGGCAGGATGGCTCCGGTCCCTCGATGGGCCGCCGGCCAGGGAATCAGATCAGCTCCTTGCGGCGCATCCACATCAAGATGAACCAGCCCCAGATGGGGGGCAGGTAGGCGGTGAAGAGCCGCTGGGTGAACACAGCAGCCACGGCGACGTTCTGGGGAACGCCGGCCGCCGACAGGCCGGCGATCATGCCCGCCTCGACCACGCCCATTCCGCCGGGAACCGGCGACACGCCGCCCACCATCGAGGCCAAGGTGATGACCACGAAGATGATGGGCAGCGACAGGGAGGTGCCGAAGGCATGGAGGGCGGCCCCCAGGGCCAGGGCCGTGAACAGCTGGGCGCCGATGTTCCCCAAGAAGACAGCCACCAGCTTGCGAGGCTGGTGGGACAGCGTCTTCAGGTTCTCCCACGCGGCCACGATGTGGGGCCTGAGCTTGTTCACGGCCAGATGGCGGATCTTGGGGATGAACCACACCGCGCCGGCCAGGACGCCGACGCCGACCACCACGGCCAGGATGATCCACACCAGGTCGCCGTGGCCCCCCGTCTCGGTGCTCTTCGACGCGAAGTGCAGCGAGCCGAGGGCGAAGGGAAGCGAGATCAGGAACAGCGCACCCTTCACCACCCAGCTGACCGTGCTGTCCAGTACGCCGGCGCTGACGGCCACCGCGGCCTGGTAGCCCCGCCGCTGGAAGAACCGGATGGTCATGGCCAACGAGCCCATGGATCCACCGACCAGGGCGGTGAAATTGTTGGCGAACTGGAGCTGGGTCACCGCTCCGAGGGGCATGGCCCCGGGCACGGCGCCGGTGAGGGCCCAGGCCTTGGCGAAATTGGGAAGCTGACTGAAGACGAAGACCACGGCCACCCAGCCCCAGTCGGCTCCCTCCAGGGTGCTGAACGAGCTGGACACGTCGGCCAACACGCCGACCAGGGCCCAGATGCCGATGATGGAGCCCACGATGAGCACCAAATTGGTAATGCTGACCCGCTTCAGCTCGGTCAGCTCGGGCAGGTCCACGCCGGCTTTGGCTGCGCACTGCTCCCGCAGGGTCTTGAGCAGCTCCTTGTCGTGGTGGACCGCCTTGATCACCGCCGGGTCGAGGCCGGCGGGCTGCAGGCAGAGGAGGACCGCCTCCATGGTGGGCCCGTCGAGGACCCGATGGGCCGCCTCTGCCGTTCGATCGGCACCGACCACCAGCGCGCCGGTGGCCAGGGCACCGGCCAGATCGAGATCCAGGCGCCGGGCCGGCGCGGCCGACGACGCCTTCCTGAAGTCGGTCAGACCGACCGAGTCCCCCGGGCCCAGGCTCAGGGTCCGGGGGCTGATCCCGCCATGGGACAGATCGGCCCGCCGGAGCTGGAGCATGGTGGACAGGGCGGCGTCGAGGGCGGCGTCGGAGATATCCTCGGCGTCGAGGTCGGCAAAACGACGGCCCGCCGGCGGTCGGGTCACCAGCAGCGCGTCATGGCCGGGACCACCGATGCCCGAGGCCACGATGGTGGGTGCGGCGACGCCCAGATGTCCTGTCAATAGGGTGAGATAGGCCTCGTGCTCCACCTGTTGGAGCCGGGTGAGCTGCAAGGTGGGGCCCGAGTCCCGGTAGACGAAGAAGCGCCACACCTTGGCCAGCAGTTGCGCGCTCGATGCGTCGCGCCCGTAGACCGACACGTCCAGGCTCGAGCCCTCGTGGCCTCGACCGGAGTAGCGAGCCACCCCCCAGACCTGGTCGGGGGCGGCCACGATGTCGGTCATGTCCACGGCGAGGTCGGCCAGCGAATCACCGACCTCGAAGGGGGAGGGAAGCCCGACCGGCGAACCGAAGATCAAATGGACCCCGGCGGCCACACCCCACCCCAGGGCCACCCCGACCAGGACGTTGAAGGGAAGCCCGGACCCATTGACCACGGTGCCCACTGAGGCCAGGGCGACGAGCACGACCACCAGCCGGCGCCAGGCCCGATTGAGGTAGGGCAGTGTCACGCACGCCACCGCCACAGTGACCGCCATCCGGGCCACTGGATATCCCTGGTTGACGTCCCTGAGGCTGTCGACGGCCGGCCGTCCGCCGTCGGCGCCGAGGAGCCAGCCGGCGATGCCGCACGCCAGCCAGGCCAGCCCGCCGGCCAGGGCGGCATTTCGAGCCACGGTGGCCCGACCGAACACCAGGGCGATGAGCAGCAATCCTGCGATCACGCCCAGGGAGCCGGCGTACCAGACGGTGGTCACCAACCACTGGATCCCCTGCGGCGCGGCGTGGAGGAAGTTCTCGAGACGGAGCTCGGGACTCGAGTTGGTCCGCACGATCAGACTGCCCACCACCACGATGAGCAGGGCCAGTCCCAGTCGGAAGGCATCCGATGCCCGTCGGCGGGTGGAACCGTCCCCGGCGGGGGCGAAGATGATGGCCCGCCACCGGCGTCGGGCCCGTTGCCGTTCGGCGTGTGCCTCGTCACCCGGCACTTCGACGGCGATCTCCGTGGTCACGGCCACATCTCAGCACACGGATACCACGACCGGGGAGCCCGCGGCGCTGGGAGCCGCGGCGCTGCTCAGCTCGGCTCCGCCGCCGGAATGTCCTCCAGCCCGCCGAAGTGGCGGAGGCGCCCGAACCGTCCCATCCGACCCACGTTCACGCCGACGTCTGCGGCCGAGAGCATCCGGAGGTCGCCCCGGCTGTTCCCGTAGGCCCACAGCCGCGAGGGCTCGACCTCTCCGATCCAGTCCCGCAACCGTCGCAGCTTCTCCTCGCCCCGGCAGTTCTTCCCGTCGTACCGCCCGGTCAGGGATCCGTTGGGTGCCACCTCGAGCCGGGTGGCGATGACCACGTCGGCTCCCAGCCGGACCCCGACCTCGCGCACGTAGCACTCGGGGGAAGCCGAGACGATGGCCACCCGGTCGCCCCGGCCACGATGCCAGTCGAACCGGCTCCGGACGTCGTCCCGGAGGTGTCGGGCCAGGTGGGCGGGGGCGAAGTCGGCCGAGACCGAGCTCAGATGGTCGAGGCTCACGCCGGCCAGGACCCGTTCGAAGAGGTCCTCTTTGGTCCGGTCGGCGACCGACCCCCCCGACAGCGCCCCGTGCAGCAGCCGGGGCCACAGCGCGGCGATGGCGTCGAGGACGGTCCGCCGGTCACTGACGGCCACCAGAAAGGGCAGCACGCTGCCCCCGGTGGTCAGGGTCCCGTCGAAGTCGAAGGCGGCGACGTCGGTCACGAGGGCGGATGCCCGGCTGGATCGCCCGGTGGGGGATCGACCGTCGCGCCGCCGCGCCCGGCGCCGGCGCTGAACCGGGCCGCGCCCTGAATGGCTTCGGGGGAGGACAGGCTGTCCAGGCCCAACCGGGTCTCGGCCATCAAGGCATCGAACTCGGACAGGCCCCACTGGCCCAGGAGCGACAGGCGGTCGTTCCGAAGACAGTCCTGGGGGAGTGCAGCAAGCTCGTAGGCCAGGGCGACGGCGGCTTCGAGGGCCTGGCCCTTGGGGACGACGCGGTTGGCCAGACCCATGTGCAGCGCTTCCTCGGCCCCCACCTCCCTGCCCGTGAGCACCAGGTCGAGGGCCCGGCTCTGCCCTATCAGGCGGGGCAGCCGCACCGTCCCCCCGTCGACCAGCGGAATGCCGAAGCGACGGCAGAACACCCCGAACACGGCGTCGGTGGCCATCACCCGGAGGTCGCACCAGATGGCCAGCTCCAAGCCGCCGGCCACGGCGAAGCCCTCGACGGCGGCAAGGACGGGCTTGGACGTCACCAGCCGGGTCGGCCCCATCGGCCCCCGGCCCTCCACTCTGATGGGCCGAGGCTCGCCTTCCGAGAAGGCCTTGAGGTCGGCACCGGCGCAGAACGTGCCCCCCGTTCCGGTGAGGATCGCCACCCGGGCCCCGTCGTCGCCGTCGAAATCCTCGAACGCCTCGAGTAGCAACCGGGCCGTCGAGCCGTCGACCGCGTTGCGCCGGTGCGGCCGGTTGATGGTCACGATGGTGACCGGTCCGCGCCGGGTGACCAGGATTGGGTCGGGTGTCGGTCCCGGGGGAGCGCCGGTGGTCACGAGCCGGATCCAACTGCGAGGGTGCGCACGGGGGGATTCTGGCAGACCGATGCGACCCCGGGCGATGGCGCCCTCGGGCCTCCAACCCGCTGGTCCCACCGCCGCCCGTAAACTCGACCTCCCCGGTCGACAATAACGAGGCAATCGTCTACGCTGGGCCCGACTCCGAGATCGATAGATCCCACCAAAGCTCACAGCACAGGAGGAGCATCACATGGCAATTCGTCTGGGCGACACCGCCCCTGACTTCACCGCAGACACGACCGAGGGGACCATCAACTTCCACGAGTACCTCGGCGACAGCTGGGGAATCCTCTTCTCCCACCCCAAGGACTTCACCCCCATCTGCACCACCGAGCTGGGTGCGTTCTCCAAGGCCAAGCCCGAGTTCGACAAGCGCAACGCCAAGCTCATCGGGCTCTCGGTCGACGACGTCACCTCGCACGGCAAGTGGGCCTCGGACATCGAGGAGACCCAGGGCTCGGCCCTCAACTTCCCCTTGATCGGGGACGAGGATCGCAAGGTGGCCGACCTCTACGACATGATCCACCCCAACGCCAACGACACCCTCACCGTGCGTTCGGTGTTCATCATCGGACCGGACAAGAAGGTGAAGTTGACCCTCACCTACCCGGCCTCCACCGGCCGCAACGTGGACGAGATCCTTCGGGTTCTCGACTCCCTGCAGCTCACGGCCGACTACAAAGTGGCCACGCCGGTGAACTGGAAGGACGGGGACGACGTGGTGATCACGCCGGCTGTGTCCGACGAGGAGGCCAAGGAGAAGTTTCCCAAGGGTTTCAAGGCGCTCAAGCCCTACCTGCGGGTAACCCCTCAGCCCAACAAGTAGGACGTACGGGCCCCACGTGGGTCCCGACCGTGTAGACCGGATCCGGCCCGTTGGGGCCGGATCCGTGTCGTTACCGGCCCAGGTGGTGGGCGGCCAGGGCGTGTCCGGCCTGCACTTCTGCTACCATCATCGGTGAGGTGCGCCCCATTGGAGGGCCCCTGTCGGTGGTCCCTTCTGAAGATTCGCCACCGGCAACGACATCCCAGAGGTCACTACCCGCATATGCCCGACAAGCAGGCCACCATTACCGAATACCGTCTCCACGAGACGGATACCGGTTCTCCCGAGGTGCAGATTGCGATCCTCACCGAGCGCATCTCGCACCTCACCGAGCACCTCAAAGTGCACAAGGGCGACCACCACACCCGTCGAGGGTTGTTGAAACTGATCGGTCGGCGTCGCCGTCTCCTGGATTACGTCAGGGACAACGACGTCGAGCGCTATCGGACCATCATCAGCCGCCTCGGTCTGCGTCGCTAACACCAAGTTCTCGTCATCGCCCGGCTTGCGCCGGGCGATGACAATTCCGCCGGCCATGGCCGGCGGGCAGTACACCGGGCCAGCCGTGACGCGGCGGACCGGTGCTCACAAACCAAACAGGGCTCCCTCAGAGGTCAGTCACCAGTTGCCGATCACCCGGCCTTCGTCACACGGAGATGGGGTGCTCGACCACTGGCAACTGGCTCGGGGTGCCCCCGAGCAACAAGGAGCGTCATGACCGACGCCATCACCGTATCGGCACCCATCAGCGGCACCGATCGCACACTCACCTTTGAAGCGGGCAAGCTGGCCCAATTGGCCGACGGCGCCGTCACCGGACGCATCGGCGACACCATCCTCCTGGCCACGGCCACTGCTTCCCGATCGGTTCGCGAGGGGACGGACTTCTTCCCCCTGACCGTGGACATCGAGGAGCGGACGTATGCGGCCGGGAAGATCCCCGGCTCGTTCTTCCGCCGGGAGGGCAAGTCCTCGGACCAGGCCATCCTGACCGACCGCCTGATCGACCGCCCCCTCCGGCCCTCGTTCCCCAAGGGCTTCCGCAACGAGGTCCACATCGTGGGCACGATCTTCGGGGCCGACCAGGTCAACCCGCACGACGTGCTGGCCATCAACAGCGCCTCGGCAGCCCTGATGCTGTCCGGGATCCCCTTCGACGGGCCCATCGGTGCTGTCCGGGTGGCCTACTCGGTCGAAGGCACCTGGATTCCCCACCCCAGCTTCCAAGAGGGTGAAGACTCGACCTTCGAGCTGGTCGTGGCGGGCCGGGCCCTTAGCGAGGCCGACGACGCCGACATCGCCATCATGATGGTGGAAGCGGGCGGAACCGAGCGCTCATGGCAGTACTACGAGGAGGGTGCTCCCCGGGTCACCGAGGACGTGCTGACCGAGGGCCTCGAGGCAGCCAAGACCTGGATCCGCGAGTCGATCGTCCTCCAGCGCCAGCTGGTGGCGGCGTTCGTCGAAGCCCGCGGCCCCATCGAGACCATGGAGTTCTCGACCTTCTCCGACTATGGCGACGACGTCTTCGAGCGGGTGGCCGCCGTCGGTACCGACCTCGTGAACAAGGCCAACGGCTTCACGGCCAAGGCCGAGCGGAACGCGGCACTGGACGAGGCCACGGCGTCGATCATCGCCACCTTGGTCCCCGAGTTCCCCGATCGGGAGCGCGAGATCAAGGGCGGGGTCAGGGGCCTGACCAAGAAGCTGGTCCGCAAGCGGATCGTCGACGAGGGACTCCGGATCGACGGGCGGACCACGTCCCAGATCCGCCCGTTGTCGGCCGAGGTCGACCTGCTCCCCACGGCCCACGGCTCTGCCCTCTTCCAGCGGGGTGAGACCCAGGTGCTGAACGTCACCACTCTGGGCATGCCCCGGATGAACCAGCTGTTGGACACCATCACCCCGGTGGAGACCAAGCGCTACATGCACCACTACAACTTCCCGCCCTTCTCCACCGGCGAGACGGGCTTCATGCGGGGCCCGAAGCGCCGGGAGATCGGCCACGGGTTGCTGGCCGAGCGGGCGCTGCTGCCCGTCGTCCCCTACGAGGAGGACTTCCCCTACACCCTCCGCCTGGTCTCCGACGTCCTGTCGTCCAACGGCTCGACGTCGATGGCCTCGGTGTGCGGTTCGTCACTGTCGCTGATGGCTGCAGGGGTGCCCATCAAGGCGCCGGTGGCCGGCATCGCCATGGGCCTGGTCTACGACGAGGGCACGTACGTGACCCTCACCGACATCCTGGGCAGCGAGGACGCCTTCGGGGACATGGACTTCAAGGTGGCAGGGACCAAGGACTCGGTCACCGCCCTCCAGTTGGACACCAAGATCGACGGGCTGCCCGCCGACGTGCTGTCCAAGGCCCTCCATCAGGCCAAAGAGGCTCGCTTGGCCATTCTCGAGGTCATGGCCGGCGCCATCGACGGTCCCCGTGACCATGTGGCCGACGCCGCCCCGAAGATCGTGTCCTTCGAGATCCCCATGGACAAGATCGGCGAGGTCATCGGGCCCAAGGGCAAGGTCATCAACGCCCTGCAACAAGAGACCGGCGCCGACATCGCCGTCGACGACGACGGGATGGTGGGTACGGTCACCATCGGGGCCAAGGACGGCACCGCCGTCGAAGAGGCCCGTCGGCGGATCGCCACCATTCTCGACCCGCCGTTGGCCGAGGTCGGGGCGGTGTATCCCGGCAAGGTGGTCAACATCACCAAGTTCGGTGCCTTCGTCAACATCCTCCCCGGTCGCGACGGACTGCTGCACATCTCCAAGATCGGCCAGGGCAAGCGGGTCGAGCGGGTCGAGGACGTGCTCGACCTGGGCCAGACGGTCGAGGTGAAGGTGGACGACATCGATCCCCAGGGCAAGGTGTCACTGTCGCTGGCCGGCGAGCCGCCGGCGGCGGCCACCTCGGGTGGTGGCAACGGCAGCCGCGAACGGTCGTCGGGTGGTCGAGAGGACCGTGGCGGTCGCGACGACCGGGGTGATCGTGGTCGTCGGGACGATCGTGGCGACCGTGGTGGTCGCAGCGACGCCGCCCCCAGCGCCCCCGCCCCATCGTCGGCTGCCTCGTTCGAGGACGCCTTCCAGGCTGAGCTGGTCGAGGAGTTCGGCGACCTCGGTCCCGAGGCCGCCGCCGCACCGAGCGAGCAGTCTTCGGGTGGAGGCGATCGCCGTCGGGGCGGGCGTCGCCGTCGGTGACCGAAGCTGTCGGATGGCCGACAGCAGAAGGGCTCCGAACCAGTGATCCGAACTGAGACACTCCCGTCGGGCATCGTGCTGGCCACCGAGGGCATGGCCGATGCCCGATCGGTGTGCATCGGCTTCTGGGTGGGCACCGGGTCGCGCGATGAGACCAGCGAGCGGTCCGGTGCCTCCCATTTCCTGGAGCACCTGTTGTTCAAGGGCACGGCTGATCGGTCGGCCTCGGCCATCGCCGAGGCCGTCGACGAGGTCGGTGGGGACTTCAACGCCTTTACCACCAAGGAGTACACGTCGTTCTACATCCGGCTCCTGGCCGAGCACCTGGATCTCGGCCTGGACATCCTGTCCGACATCATGTGGCATCCGGCCCTACGGCCGGAGGACCTGGACGCCGAACGGCAGGTCATCCTGGACGAGATCCTCATGCACGGCGACGAGCCGGCTGACATTGCCGTCGAGGAGTGCTCGGCCGCCCAATTCCCCGATCACCCGCTGGGGCGTGAGGTCCTGGGCACCGAATCGTCGGTCCGGGCCATGTCGGCCGACCAGATCCGGACGTTCTTCGACCGGCACTACCGACCGGGCAACATGGTCGCCTCGGTGGCCGGCGACCTCGACCACGACGCCGTGGCCGAGGGCATGCAGAAGCGCTTCACCGGCACCGTCGGTGGTGCCCCACCGGAGCGGACCCCCCCCGGCGACGCCATCGAACCCTTGCGGGTCACCCGGCGCGCCACCGAGCAGGCCCACGTGGTCCTGGGCATCCGCTCGGTCGACCGCTTCGACCGACGTCGCTACGCCCTGGCCATCTTGAACCACGTGCTGGGCGGAGGCCTGTCCAGCCGGCTGTTCCAAGAGATCCGTGAGCGTCGGGGATTGGCCTATTCCATCTGGTCGGATCGGGTCGCCTATCGGGATGCCGGCTCGGTGAGCATCGGCGTGGGCACCGCCCCCGAGCACGTCGACGAGGTCCTGGGCATCGTGGTGGGCGAGTTGGCCGCGTTGGGCGATGCCGGGATCACCGAACGGGAGCTGGCCATCGCCCGCGGCAATTTGCGAGCCGAGACCCTCTTGGCCTCAGAGGACTCGGGGGCCAGGATGAGCCGCATCGGCGCCAGCCTGTTGTTGCACGGGGAGATCCTCGAGGTCGATGAGATCCTGTCCCGGCTGGAGGCGGTGACCATCGACGAGGTCGGTGCCGTCGCCGCCGAGGTGGCCGCCGGCCCCCGGTCGTTGTCCGTGGTCGGGCCGTTCGACGAGTCCTCGTTCGACGTCGACGCCCTCGGGCTGGGTTGACGGACTCGGGCCCGAGGAGTCGACCGGTAGGGTGACCGGTATGCGCGTGGGGGTGATCGGTGCCGGGGGACGAATGGGCCGCGAGGTCTGCCGGATGGTGGCTTCTGACCCCGGCCTCGACCTGGTGGCCGCCATCGATCCCGAGCTGGCCGGCATCGACCTTCGCCAGGTGACGGGGACTGACGCCGACGGGCTCCAGGTCGAGGGGCACCTCGACGCCCTGACCCGGGCCGAGGCCGAGGTGGCGGTGGACTTCACCGTGGCCGAGGCGGCGCGCCGCTCGCTGGCCTGGTGTGCCGCCGCCGGCATCCACGCCGTGGTGGGGACGACCGGGTTCACCGACGAGGACAAGGCCGAGCTGGCCCGCCTGTTCGCCGGCCCCGATGAGGGCGCTCCCAACTGCGTGCTGGCCGCCAACTTCGCCATCGGGGCGGTCCTGATGATGCACTTCGCCGAGCTGGCCGCGCCCTGGTTCGACGGAGTCGAGATCGTCGAGCTCCATCATGACGGGAAGATCGATGCGCCCTCGGGCACGGCCATGCGCACCGCCGAGCAGATGGCGGCGGCCCGCCGGCGCAACGGCAAGTCCGACTACCCCAATGACGGCACCACCACGGTGGTGGTTCCCGGGGTGCGGGGCGGCAACGGACCCGGCGGGGTGCGCATGCACTCGGTGCGGCTCCCCGGTCTCGTCGCCCACCAAGAGGTCCTGCTCGGTGCGGTGGGCCAGAGCCTGACCATTCGCCACGACGCCTACGACCGCACCTCGTTCATGGACGGAGTGGCCGTGGCCGTCAGGGCGGTCGCCTCCCATCCTGGTCTGACCATCGGGCTCGAGCCGCTGCTCGGGCTGTGAGCGGGTGCCGGACTCGATGGACACCCGCCAGCGGATCCTGGAGGCGACCTATGCCTGCGTCGCTCGATGGGGACTGTCCAAGACGACGGTCGAAGACGCCGGGAGGGAAGCCGGCGTTTCCCGGGCCACCGTCTACCGTTATTTCCCCGGCGGGCGAGACGAGCTGATTACCGCCGTCGTCTCCTGGGAGTTCCTCCAGTTCTTCACCCGGCTCTACGAGGAGGTCCGCGATGCCCAGAGCCTCGAACAGGTGATGGAGCGAGGTCTGCGGTTCGCCCATCGCTCGCTGGCCGAGCACGAGGTACTGCAGAAGGTCCTGCAAACCGAGCCCGACGTCCTGTTGCCCACGCTCACGGTGGAGAGCACCAGGATCGTCGGCGTCATCGGCGAGTTCCTCATTCCCTATCTCGACCAGCACGGGATGGCCGAGGGGGTCGACCCCCGGGAGGCGTCCGATTTCCTGGCCCGCATGATCCTCTCTTACATGAACGCACCGGGTCGGTGGGACCTCGACGACCCGGTCCAAGTGGCCGCCCTGGTCCGCACCGAGCTGTTGGCCGGCATCGTGGCTGGTCCAGAGCCCACGGAGTCCCTGCGCTGACCGGTCGTTGACAGCGAGACAAATATCGACTTACTGTTTCACCGTGGGCAACGGCAGGGATCATCTCCAGGTGGTACGGGCAAGCGCCGGACCGGCGACTGCTCCGGCCACGCGCCAAGGGGCCTCTGCCGCCCTGATGGCCGAGCCCCCGTCGCCCCAACGCATCCGGATCGTCGACGGGGCCCTGGCCTGCGTGGCCCGCCAGGGCGTGGCCAAGACGACGGTGGAAGACGTGGCCTGCGAGGCGGGGCTGTCCCGGGCCACCGTGTACCGGGCTTTCCCCGACGGGAAGGACTCCCTGTTGGCCGCGGTGGTGGACACCGAGGTGGCCCGGCTCTTCTCGGCCCTGGGGGCCAGGATGGGCGAGTCGAGCGACCTGTCCGACGTGCTGGTCGGTGGCATCGTCGAGGCGGCTACCCGGATCGCCGACCATGCCGCCCTGGCCTACCTGTTCGAGCACGAGCCCGAGATCGTCCTGCGCCGACTGTCGTTCGACGAGGGGGACCGGGTCCTCTTGGTGGCCGGCGGTTTCACCGCCCCGTTCCTGGCCCGGTGGATGGACATGGACGAGGCCCTGCGGGTTGGGGAGTGGGCGGCCCGGATCGTGTTCTCCTACCTGCTCTCGCCGGCGGTCGGCGTCGATCTGAGCGATCCGGGGTGCACCCGCCATCTGGTCGACACGTTCATGATCCCCGGGATCCGTTCACTCCGTTCACCCGACTCGCACCTCTCTACACCGCTGCACGCACTCGCCAATGATCAAGGGGAAGCTCCATGACCACAGAACTGTCCAGCACCGACCTGTCCGCCAACCGGGACATCATCGGACGCGACGAGATCGACGACTTCGAGGCCATCCTGTCCGTGGTCGGCGTGGAAGATGCCAGCGGGCAGCACGACGTGCACAACGAGTACGACACCACCTTCACGTGGGACTACGAGAAGGGGTCCCGGCCCAAGCTCAACAAGCTCTATGAGAAGGCCAAGAACTCGCAGTGGAACGGCGAGACCGACCTGCCCTGGGACACCGACGTCGACCAGGAGGCCTTGGTCGTGGCCAACGCCGCCGCCACCGGCGGTCTGGGGGCCGGGTTCGATCTGACCGGAACGCCGTTGGTCAGCTGGGGCGACAAGGAGTGGCTCCAGTTCGGAGTGGAGAGCCAGAACTGGACGTTGTCGCAATTCCTGCACGGCGAGCAGGGCGCCCTGGTGTGCACGTCCAAGATCGTCGAGTCGGTGCCGTGGATCGACGCCAAGTATTACGCGGCGACCCAGGTCATGGACGAGGCTCGCCACGTCGAGGTGTTCGCCAAATATCTCAACGAGAAGCTTTCGGGTCACTACCCGATCAACGCCCACCTGCGGGCGCTGCTCGACGACATCATCACCGACAGCCGGTGGGACATGACCTACCTGGGCATGCAGATCATGGTGGAGGGTCTGGCCCTCGCCGCCTTCGGCTTCATGCGCCAGATGACCACCGACCCCCTGCTCCAGAAACTGCTTCGCTACGTGATGGCCGACGAGGCGCGCCACGTGGCCTTCGGCGTGCTCAGCCTGCAGGAGCACTACGCCGGTCTGACGGCCCACGAGCTCCGCGAGCGTCAGGAATTCGCTTTCGAGGCCGCCGTCCGCATGCGCGACCGGTTCCTGCAGCAAGAGGTGTGGGACCGCATGGGCGTCGACCCCAAGGCAGTGGTGCCCGTCCTGCAACAGGCGCCGGAGCGGGCCGCCTTCCAGGGCCTGCTGTTCTCGAAGATCGTGCCCAACTGCAAGAAGCTGGGTCTGCTCGACGCCGCCGATGGATGGCTGCGCACCAAGTTCACCGAGCTCGGCGTGATCGAGTTCGAGAACTGGGCCGACACCGGCGAGGAGTACGAGGACTTCGCCGCAGTACCCGCCGCCTCCTGACCGACGGCGAGACACCAGTGGGGGCGTCTCGCCCCTGCTGGTAGCCTCCGACATCATGACTTTTGCTGATCCGACCGTCTCACCACGGGAGCGCTGACCGTCGATGGGCCGATTCGGCACGGTGGTCACCGCCATGGTCACGCCTTTCGACGAGGGCGGAGGGTTGGATGTGGACGGTGCCGTCACCCTGGCTCGCCATCTGGTCGATGCCGGGAGCGACGGCCTGGTGGTGGCCGGGACCACGGGCGAGGGCCCGGTCCTCACCGACCAGGAGAAGATCGACCTGTGGCGAGCGGTGGCCGGCGCGGTGAGCGTTCCCGTCGTGGCCGGGACGGGAACCAATGACACTGCCCACTCGATAGCCCTGACCCAAGCGGCAGAGGAGACGGGTGTCCAGGGCGTCTTGGTGGTCACGCCCTACTACAACCGCCCCTCGCAGTCAGGCCTGTCCGCACACTTCCGGGCGGTGGCCGGCGCCACCGACCTCCCCGTCATCCTCTACGACATCCCCGTCCGCACCGGCCGCCGCATCGCCACCGACCTGCTCATCGAGCTCGGGAACACGGTGGGGAACATCGTCGGGGTCAAGGACTCGACTGCCGATCCCGTCTCCGCGGCCCGGGTGGTGGCGGAGACCCCCGACCACTTCGAGCTCTATTCGGGCGACGACCCCCTGACCCTGCCTCTCATGGCTGTGGGTGCCGTGGGCATCGTGAGCGTGGCCGCCCACTGGGCCGCCCCCCTGTTCGTCGAGATGGTCTCGGCCTTCCAGTCCGGAGACCTGGCCGGGGCCCGGGAGGCCAACGCCCGGCTGTTCGAGTCCTACCAGTTCGAATCGTCGGACGCCTTCCCCAACCCGATGCCGGCCAAGGCCGCGTGCCGGGCCATCGGACTGCCCGCCGGACAGTGCCGGCTCCCGCACGAGGTGGCCCCCAGCTCGCTCGATGAGCACGCTCGCCAGGTGGTTGCACGAGTCGGTCGGGCCACCAGCGGCGCATCGGTGCGTGAGTCGATTGGCTGAACCCGATCGCCGTTCGCAGCAGGGACCGAAGCAGTCGAAGTCCGGAGACGGTTCGCCGACCAAGGGCGGTGGCCGACAGCGCGGATCGGGCTCGGGCACCAACCAGCCCCGCGATGGCGGAAAGACCAAGAAGCAGTCGGCCAAGGGGACGCCGGCCAAAGCGGTGAGCAAAAAGGCTCGGGAGATGAAGTCGCCCATCCCGGGGAACGACGGCGGCAACGGGAGCCAGCCGGTGCGGGTCGTCTTCCTGGGCGGCCTGGGCGAGATCGGCAGGAACTGCGCGTGCATTGAGGTGGACGGGCGCATCCTGGTCCTCGACTGCGGGATCATGTTCCCCGATCCGGACATGCCCGGCGTCGACCTGGTCCTCCCCGACTTCACCTACCTCCGCGACAACGCCGACCGGGTCGATGGCGTCATCCTGACCCACGGCCACGAGGACCACACGGGCGGCCTGGCCTTTTTGCTCCGCGACTTCCCGGTCACCGTCTATGGCTCCGAGTTGACCCTGGGGTTGGCCCGCAACCGGGTGGAGGAGGCAGGGCTGCTCAGCTCGGTCACCTTCGTCCCCGTGGTCGACGGCGAACGCCGCCGGATCGGCCCGTGCGACGTCGAGTTCATCCCCGTGACCCACTCGGTGCCCAGCGCCTTCGCCACCGCCTTCCACACCCCACAGGGTGTGGTGCTCCACTCCGGGGACTTCAAGCTCGACCTCCACCCCGTGGACGGTCGCCATACCGATCTGGCCCGCATGGGTGCGTTGGGCTCGGGGCCCGGTGTTCGCCTGCTCCTGTCCGACTCGACCAACGCCGAGGAGCCCGGGTTCACCGCCTCCGAGTCCACGGTCGGGGCCACGCTGCGCAAGGTCTTCCTGGCCCGCCCCGGTCGCCGCTTCGTGGTCACCTGCTTCGCCAGCCACATCCATCGGGTCCAGCAGGTGGCCGATGCCGCCATTGAGGGCGGTCGCAAGGTGGCCACCCTCGGGCGCTCCATGCAGAAGAACGTGGCCCTGGCCCGACAGCTCGGCCTCCTGCACATCCCCGACGATGCCTTCATCGACATCGAGGACGTCGACGACCTCGAACCGGGCCAGGTCTGTGTCATCTCCACCGGCTCGCAGGGCGAACCCATGTCGGCCCTGTCCCGCCTGGCGGTGGGGGAGAACCGCTTCTTCAAGCTCCACGAGGACGACGTGGTGGTCATCAGCGCCCATCCCATTCCCGGCAACGAGTGGTCGGTGGGCCGGGTCATCGACGGGCTCTATCGCCGGGGCGTCGAGGTCATCCACTCCGGTGTGGACAACGTCCACGTCAGTGGCCATGCCAAACAGGGTGAGCTGGCCACCTTGATGTCGGTGACCCGTCCCGACTACTTCATCCCCGTGCACGGCGAGTACCGGCACATGGCCAATCACGCCCAGCTGGCCGGCACCATGGGCATCAGCGGCGACCGGGTGCTGCTGTGCGAGGACGGTGACGCCGTGCGCCTCGACGCCCACGGCCTGCGCCGGGACGGCGAGGTCCCCGGCGGCTACCTGTTCGTCGACGGGAGCACGGTGGGAGACATCGGACGGGGCGTGCTCCGAGACCGCAGGGTGTTGGCCGAGGAGGGCGTGGTCATGGTGGTGGCCACCGTCGACCTCCAGCGGGCCGAAGTGGTGGGACCGCCCCAGATCCACACGCGCGGCTGGGCCCACGCGCCGGAGACGGGCACCTTCCTCGAGGATGCCCGTGCCCTGGTCACCGAAGCCTTGGAGAAGATGTTGGTCGAGGAGAACCACGACCCCGAGTCGCTCAATCGGGTGGCCCGCAAAGCGGTGGGAAGGCTCATCGGGGAACGCACCCGGCAGCGTCCCATGATCGTCCCGGTCATCGTCAGCGTCTGACCGGGGCCGGAACGGCGTCGATGCCGCTATCCACCGGGGCGGCCGAGGACCGGTAGTAACCTGGCCCCACTGTGACGACCACTACACGGCGCCCTGCAGGTCGCCCTGGCGCGGCGCGGTCCAAGGCTAAGGCCGGAGGTCGCACAGCGTCAGCCCGGTCCGGCAAGCCGTCCTCATCGAAGAAGCGCCCCGCTCGGAAGCCGGCGGCCGGCTCACGGGCCAAGACGCAGGCCGGGCCGCGTTCGCCCGGCCCGTTCGACGGTGCGTGGGCGGTCATTGCCGAGCACGCCGCCGACGTGTGGGGCGTGCTCCTGATCACCCTGGGCGTCCTGGCTGGTCTCGCCCTGTACCTCAATGCGTTGGGTCCGGTGGGCCATGGCGTCCGGGAGGGGCTGGGTGCGTTGGTGGGCTGGGCCCGTTTCCTGGTCCCGGTGGCCTGCATCCTGGTGGGCATCCGGTTGATCGCCGGACGGCGGGAGACCGAGGACGGTGAGGTGCGACGCGAGCCCATCAGAGCGGTGCTCGGCGCTGGACTGGCCCTGCTGGCGGTGTCCGGCCTCGCCGCGCTGGCCGGTGGGTCGCCCCGCCTGGGTGCCTCGACCAAAGCCCTGTCGGCCGCGGGCGGGTGGTTGGGCGCCCTGATCGGCAACCCCCTCCGCAACGGCCTGGGTGGCTTCGGGGCCGGGGTGGTGCTGGTGGCCGTGGTCATCGTGGCCACCATCCTGTTCACCGGAGTGTCCGTGCGCACCGCGGCCGGAGGCCTGGCTCGTGGATCGCGCTGGTTGGCCTCCATGGCCCGGGGGTCCGGGTCGCCGGCCACCAGAGACGATCGGCCGCCCCTGGTCGAGGGGCACGGGGATCCGTTCGCGGCCGACCCCATCACCGCGACGATGGCGGCCCCGGCCGCGCCCGAGCCCGTGGTCGTCGAGCCCGAGCTCCCCGCCGAGGAGGTGGGGCCGCCCGACCCCGCACTGTTGCCGACGGCGGCGACCAAGAACGGCAAGACCTCGCAGCTGGAGATGAAGCTGGGGCCGTCGGTGGGGGATTGGCGCCTCCCGCCCAAGTCGGTACTGAAGAGGGCCCGGCCCCAGGCCATTGACGAGCGGGAGATCGACGCGGCCGGGGCCGCACTGGTGACCGCCCTGGCCGCCCACGGGGTCGACACCCGACTGGTGGGCCGGACCGTCGGTCCGTCGGTGACCCGTTACGAGCTCGAGCTCGGCGCCGGGGTGAAGGTGGCCCGGGTCACCTCCCTGTCCAAGGACATCGCCTACGCCATGGCCTCGCCCGATGTCCGGATCCTGGCCCCCATACCGGGCAAGTCGGCCATCGGCGTGGAAGTGCCCAACCGACGCCGCCAGCTGGTGGCCCTGGGCGACATCCTGGCCTCCACCCAGGCCGATCAGGCTCACCACCCGCTCGAGGTGGCCCTGGGCCGGGACATCGCCGGACGGCCGATGATGGTCAACCTGGCCGAGATGCCCCACGTGCTCGTGTCGGGGGCCACCGGATCGGGAAAGTCGTCGTGCATCAACTCGGTCCTCACCTCGATCCTCATGAGGGCCACGCCCGATCAGGTCCGGCTCATCCTGATCGACCCCAAGCGGGTCGAGCTGGGCCAGTACAACGGCCTTCCCCACCTGCTCACCCAGGTGGTGGTGGACCCGAAGAAGGCGGCCAACGCGCTGGCGTGGGCGGTCAAGGAGATGGAGCGCCGCTACGATCTGCTGGCCGAAGTGGGCATGCGCGACATCACCGGGTTCAATACTGCCTTCGACCGAGGTGAGCTCGACGAGCAGGAAGAGGCCTTCCGCCAGGTCCACCCGGGCGGCGGGGGCGAGGGAGCCGAGGACGGAGCCGAGGAGCGCCGCTACCAGCGGCTCCCGTTCGTGCTCATCGTGGTGGACGAGTTGAACGACCTCATGATGGTGGCGGCCAGGGACGTGGAGGACTCGGTCTGCCGCATCGCCCAGATGGCCCGAGCTGTCGGCATCCATCTCGTCCTGGCCACCCAGCGCCCATCGGTCGACGTCATCACCGGCGTGATCAAGGCCAACGTGCCCTCCCGGATGGCCTTCTCGGTGTCGTCCCTCTCGGACAGCCGGGTCATCCTCGACCAGCCCGGTGCCGAGCGGTTGATCGGCAAGGGCGACATGCTGCTCCTCACCGCGTCATCGTCGAACCCGCAGCGGCTGCAGGCGCCGTGGGTGGGCGAGGACGAGGTCCGATCGGTCGTGGCCCATTGGCAGCGCCAACGGGAGATGGAGGTCGTGGCCGGCATCGAGGAGACCGAGGGCGCCGGCGCCGGAGGCCCGGGCCGCCGGGATGACGACGATGATGACGAACTGCTGGCTCAGGCCATGGACCTGGTCGTCCGTTCACAACTGGGATCGACGTCGATGCTGCAACGAAAGCTTCGAGTTGGCTTTGCCCGGGCGGGACGGCTCATGGACCTCATGGAACGCCGGGGAGTGGTGGGCCCCTCCGAGGGATCGAAGGCGCGCAACGTGCTGATGACCCCCGAGGAACTCGACGGACACTGATCGAGTCGATGGGGGGCGAGCCGGACGAGCAGGGAGTGTCGCTGACTGTCGGCATGGAGACCCCGTCCTTCGCCCTCCCGCCCGTCGAGGAGACCCCCGAACCAAGTGGGCCCACCGGTGACGGCGACGGAGCCACCACGGTAAGCACCACCCTGGCTGCTCCACCCACACTCCTCCCGCCACCGCCACCGCCACCACCCGTCCCGGTGTCCCCGTCCCTCCCCGAGGGGCAGGCGGGCGACGAGTTGCCTGAGCGCGGGGCCGATCGCCGCCAACGGCGTCGTCGGCGGCGGCGTCGGGTGGGGATCGGCGCCGTGGTGGTGATCGTGGTCGTTGCCGGGCTGGTCGTGGTGCAGTTGCGCCGGCCCCTTCCCTCGACCGGGGTACACACCACGCTGGCCAGCAGCCTGGTGGTGCCCGGCCAGGCGCCGACCCTCCCCTGGCCGTCCACCGGTTATGGCGCCGTGTCCATCCCCTCCCTCGGCTATAAGGCCCAGTCGGGTCCCGAGGTACCGGTCCCCGTGGCCAGCCTGACCAAGATGATGGTGGCCCTGATCATCCTGCAGGATCACCCGCTCACCGCGGGTGTCGACGGACCCTCGATCACCATCACCGCCCAAGACGTCGCCGAGGACAGCAGCGACGTCAGTACCGACCAGTCGACCGTGCCGGTGAACGTGGGCGAGGTGCTGACGGAGCGCCAGCTGCTGGAGGGGCTCCTGATCCGATCGGCCAACAACATGGCCTTCACCCTGGCCCAGTGGGACGCGGGCAGCCTTCCCGCCTTCGTGGCCAAGATGAACGCCGGGGCCAGTCGGTTGGGCATGACCCAGACCCACTACGTGGACGTCAGTGGCTACAACCCGGGCTCGGTGTCGACGCCGGCCGACAGCCTGAAGGTGGCGGCCCAGGGTCTGGCCGACCCGACGTTCGCGGCCATCGTGGCCATGCCCACCGTGACCCTCCCCGTGGTGGGCCAGGTCAACAACATCGTGACCCAGGTCGGAACGAATGGCATTGTGGGCGTGAAGTCGGGGTTCACCACTGCGGCGGGGCCCTGCTTGGTGCTGGCTACCAACCGCACGGTGGGCGGCCGGACAGTGCAGGCCATCGCCGCGGTGACCAACCAACCGGCGACGGCCACGAACACGTTCGGCGCCGCCGGGCTGGTTGACGAGGGGCTCATGCAGGCCGCTCTAAGCGCGGTGGCCGACCAGCCGGTGGCCGTGGCGGGTCACGCGGTGGGAACAGTGGGTGCGTCGTGGGGGGGCTCCCGGCACGACGTGCCGGTGGAGACAGCGCAGGCCGCCAGCGTGCTGGCCGTGCCCGGACAGGCCCTCACCATCACGGTGACCGATCGCCCCGTGGCCACCGGCACCGACGCGGGCACGGTGGTGGGCCACGTGGCCTACACCCTCGGACCCCAGCGCCAGGTCGCCTCGCTGCGGCCGACCGAGCGGGTGCCCGCCCCCTCCCTGTGGTGGCGGCTGACCCGAACGTAGCGCCGCGTCGGCCCGGTCTTCGGCCTCGATGCGGGTGCCAGGATCAGGGAGGACAGGCGTCGACGGTCCCGACGTGAACGTGCGGTGACGGCTACCCTGACCAGCGTGCGTGCACGTGCTCCAGCCTCGTCGGCCAACCTCGGGCCCGGATTCGACACCCTCGCCGTCGCCCTCGAACGGTACGTGGAGGTCGACGTGGAGCCGGCCTCCCGCCTGATCGTCCGTTCGGAGGGCGAGGGAGCCGGGCTGTCCGACGATCCCTCGCACCTGGCGGCGCGGGTGGCCATCGATGTCGCCGGCCACGACCACCTGGCCATCACCGTGCGATCGGAGATACCCATCGCTCGGGGCCTGGGCTCGTCGGCGGCGTTGGCCGTGGCCGCGGCGGCCGCCGCCGGAGCCAAGGATCCCCTGGCCGTGGCCACCCAGGTCGACGGGCACCCCGACAATGCCGCTGCGTCGATGGTCGGCGGCCTGATCGCCGCCACCATGGTACGGGGCGGGGTCCGGGTGGTCCGGCTGACCCTGGATGTCAGCCTGGTGTTCGTGGTCATCGTGCCCGACCTGAGCCTGCCCACCAGCAAGGCCCGCCAGGTCCTCCCGGCCGAGGTCAACCGGGAACATGCCGCGTTCAACCTGGGCCGACTGGCCTTCCTCATCGCCGGCCTGGCCGACAGCCGGGTGCTGTTGAGCGAGGCGACCGAAGACCGGCTGCACCAGGACTACCGCAGCCCGTTGTTCCCGGCCGCCCCCCAACTCCTGGCCGGGCTGTCCCGGGCCGGGGCCCTGGCCGTGTGCTGGTCCGGGGCGGGGCCGGCCCTGCTGGGGATCTGCAAGGGATCCGAAGGGGCCAAGGTCCGCGCCGCCACCCAGGAGGTCATGGCCGAGATCCAGGTGCCCGGCGAGGTCCTGTTGCTCCGTCCCGACATGCACGGGCTGGTGGTGGACAAGAGCGGCTCGGGTGACTTCTGGAAGGACCGGAACCCGACGTGGGCCCGGGACGAGCCGGAGCCAGGCCGGTCGACCAGCGACCCCAAGGGCACCGGTAACGCCAAGGGCAAGGGCAACGGCGACGACGGCAATCGGTTCTACGACTTCGACACCGACAACTAGGCGGCGAGGGATCCAGTGCCCAGCGAACCGTCGACGGCGTTGTTGGCCGTCCCCAACCCCCATCCCGGTCGCGACTACGAGGTGCGCTGCGAGTCGCCCGAGCTGACCTGCGTGTGCCCGATGACCGGTCAACCCGACTTCGCCACGGTCAGGATCGCTTACGTCCCCGATCGCTCGATCGTGGAGCTGAAGTCGCTCAAGCTCTACCTGTGGAGCTACCGGGACCAGGGGGCCTTCCACGAGGACGTGACCAATCGCATCCTGGACGACCTGGTCGCTGCGCTCGCCCCTCGGCGCCTGACGGTGATCACCGATTGGCTGGTCCGAGGGGGGATCCACACCGTGGTGGAGGCCTCGTACCCGTAGCCCGGTCGGGCCGCCTCTCCGCCGGGCCGTATCCTGAGAGGATGGTCCCCGCCGACGGCAGCAGTCCGGTCACCGCGCCGCCGGAGGGCTCAGTGCCGGTCCCGATGGCAGCCGGGGGGCGGACCTTCCACATCCGCACCTACGGCTGCCAGATGAACGAGCACGATTCGGAGCGCCTGGCCGGGTTGCTCACCGCCGACGGGCTGGTGGCCACCGACGACCTCGAGTCGGCCGACGTCGTGGTTCTCAACACCTGTTGCATCCGGGAGAACGCCGACAACAAGTTCTACGGCCACCTGGGCAACCTCAAGTCGCTGCGGGAGAGCCGGCCGGACATGCAGATCGCCGTGGGCGGCTGCCTGGCCCAGATGGACCGGGAGCACATCCAGCAGCGGGCCGGACACGTCGACGTGGTCTTCGGCACCCACAACCTGGGACGGGCACCGGCCCTGTTGCGGGAGGCGGCCACCACGGGCCCGCTGATGGAGATACTGGACGAGCCCCTGCCCGAGGCCGACCCGGCCACGGCCGGATCCAGCGCGGCGGCGCTGACCGCCGTCCGGGACCTCCCGTATGCCGCCTGGGTCACCATCCAGATCGGGTGCGACAACTCGTGCGCCTTCTGCATCGTGCCCTCGGTGCGGGGAGGCGAGGTGTCGCGTCCCTTCGCCCAGCTGGTGGCCGAAGTCGAGGTCCTGGCCGACCGGGGGGTCTCCGAGGTCACCTTGTTGGGCCAGAA
>DATMMO010000210.1:0-9406 GCA_035569695.1 Acidimicrobiales bacterium
TCGTGGCTCTGGACGAACCGCCCGGAGATGTTCTGGTACAGCGGATTGGCCAGGATCTCGTCCCTGGTCTGGGTGTCAGGGGCGTGGCGGCGGATCAGGGCGTCCCACGACTCCTTGGTGTCGAGCATGGCGGCCCACAGCTCCCCCCTGGGCTTGAGCCCAGCCGCCCGGAACGCCTCGTCGGGTACCCGGCGTTCGGCGTTGCCGATCCCCTCCAGCCCCAATGCGTTGGCCAGCCGCTTGGCCGGGTCGACGGTGAGGACCAAGACCTTCCCGCCCTGTTGCACGGCGGCCATGACGCCGGCGGCGGCCGCCGTGGTGGTCTTGCCCACGCCACCGGGACCACAGGCGATCACGATCTCCTTGGCCGCCAAGAGCCCGTCGATCGATCCGGACTTCGCCTCCCCACCGGACGGTCCCCCCTCCCGTCGGGGATCGGGCCCCACCCGGGGAGCAACCGATGCCTTCGCCGTCGGAGAGGACTTCGCCGCCGCCTTCTTGGCCGGGGTTGCCCTGGTGGGACTCGCCTTCTTTGCCTCGGCCGACTTGGTTGACGCCGCCTTCGTTGCTGCCTTCCTCGTGGCTGCCTTCTTCGGTGCTGCCGCCGACGACGGCCCCGGCGTCGTTGCTGGCTGCGTCGTGCCTGGCTGCGTGGTGGCGGCCGGCGATGACGCTTCCCCGTCCCGTGCGTCCGTCAACCCGTCCTCGTCCATCAGAAGCCCAGCTCCTCGCCCAGCGACGCCGATACCTGCTTGGTGGTTCGCAAGCCGTGGGATCGGGTGAACAGGTAGGGCAGGTAGAGCATGGGCACCGACGGGTCGATACCGGCACGCAACCGCTCCAGGTGGGTGGACCGGGTCCGGCGCATGGTCACGGCCAACGTGGCCGCGTTGAGCACCATCTCGGGGTCACCGCCCACCAGCTGGCCCAGCTCCTCGGTGGGACCGGGAGCCGAGAGCGCATCGAACACGGCCTCCTCTTGGCGGCCGAAGAGCTCGGGCAGCACCCGGTTCACCACCACGGCCGACAGCTGTACGGTCGTCTGCACCCGTACCTGGTCGGCCAGCTCGATGGTCTCGTTGACCGGCATCTCCTCGGGCGTGCACACCGCCACCAAACCGGTCTGGGCCGGGTCAGAGAGGATCTGCAGCATCCAGTCGGTCTGCGAGCGGATGAGGCCCACCTTCACCAGCTCGTTGATGGCCTGCGGGGCAGCCAACTGGCCGACGATGTGACCCGAGGCCGGTGCGTCCACCACCACCAGGTCGTAGTGACCTTCACGCACCTCGTAACAGAGCTTGCCCACCGTCAGGATCTCCCGGACGCCGGGGGCGGCGGTGGCCACGAAGTCGAACGCCTTGGCCAGCGGGCCGATCCGTCCCACCACGGGGATCCGCAGCTGGAGCTTCAGGTACTCGCGGAGCGACGCCTCGGTGTCCATGGTCATGGCGAACAGGCCGGGAAGGACCTCTCGCTCTTTGAACCGCGTCGGTTTCGCCTCGTAGAACCCGGCGACGTCTCCTTTGGCATCCACCTCGCAGATGAGAACCCGCTTGCCCCGTTGCGAGGCCAGAAGGCCCAGGGCGGACGCGACGGTCGTCTTGCCCACGCCGCCCTTGCCCGTGACGAAGAGCAGCTTCAGGTCAAGGAGGTTCATGCCCGAGTTCGCGGCGCGGGCACGGGTTGGGCCGGCGGTTCGGGTGGGTGGGGCACCTGGGCCATCGAGCGCACCACTCGGAGCCTCAGGAGATCCCGAAACCGACCCGTCGCTCGGTCGAGGGAGCATCCACCTCGACGTATGCCACCTTGGCCGAGGGCACGCCCACCCGGCGGCCCTTGCGGTCGGTCAGCCACAAGATGCTGCCCTCCCCGGACAGAACCTCTTCGATGTCGGCCAGGACCTTGTCACGATCTGTGTCCTCGGCCAACTCGATGTCGAGCTCTTTGACCGACTGGACAATCCCGATACGCACGTCCACCTGGCACGCTCCTCTCAGAGGGACGCCGGCAGCTCTCTGCCGGCTGCCACCGACGATACAAGGTCCGAGACAGCACCCGTCCCTGTCCCCCATGGGTCACAGCGCTGCGCCACACTGGTCATCATGTTGGGTGACCGCGAACGAGAAGGCGAGACCGAACGGAACCGCCGCTGGGCCTCCACCATGGGCGGCTACGCCGATCACGGGGTGCGATTCGCCCACGCCGACAGCCACACCGGGGCCGGACCCAACGCCGTGAACCCCTTCGACCGGATCCAGCGAGAGGAGCTCGAGGACGCTCAACTGGCCCCAAGGGCGACCCGAGCCGAGGGTTCCGGCCATCGGGCGCGGGCCGAGGAGCCCGATGACTGGCGGACTTGCTTCGAGCGCGATCGGGACCGCATCCTGCACGCCACCGCCTTCCGACGCCTGGCCGGCAAGACCCAGGTGTTCGTCTTCCCCGACGACCACCAGCGAACCCGGCTGACCCACGCACTGGAGGTGGCCCAGGTGGCCACCAGCATTGCCCGAGCGTGCCGGTTGAACGTCTCGTTGACCGAGGCCATCGCCCTCGGTCACGATTGCGGTCACGGTCCGGGCGGGCACGCCAGCGAGGACGCCCTCTCGCCCTACCTCGACGGCGGGTTCGACCACGCCGTCTGGGGGGCCGACGTCTCCTTGGACCCGCTCAACCTGTGCACCGAGACACTCGACGGGATCCGGAACCACTCCTGGTCCCGCCCGGCTCCCTCGACGCCCGAGGGCGAGGTGGTGAGCTGGGCCGACCGGATCGCCTATGTCTGCCATGACTTCGAGGACGCCGTGGCCAGCGGGATCGTGACCTCGAGCGTATTGCCCGAGGTGGTCCGGGCCCGCTGCGGCGTGCGCCGGAGCCAGCAGCTCGGCTCGTTCATCGACGGCGTGGTCGAGACCGTGGCCCGGACCGGCCGGATCGGGATGGATGAGGAACTGGCCGATGCCCTCGCCGCCTTTCGGGGCAGCAACTACGAGCACATCTACCTCCGCCCCAGCTCCCTGGCCCAGAACGCGGCAGTGGTCGCCGTCTTGCGGGCGTTGGTCGACCACTATGCCGATCGTCCCAATCGGATCCCTTCGGTGGCCGAAGCCGGTGGGTCACTTCGGGGCGGCGAGCCCGAGGCACTCCGGGCCGGCGTCGAGTACGTGGCCGGCATGACCGACCGGTTCGCCTTCACCCAGGCTGTGGCCGTGCTCGGCTGGGACCCGACCAAGCTGCCCGTCGGCGTGGGCGTGGCCGGACGGCCCTGAGCGGGTCGAAGGCCACGTCATCGGCGGCCCCGGCGCTGCTCAGTGGACGGTGAGCTCCTGGCGGTAGACCCGTGCCGGTCCCAGGCCGACCAGCTGCTCGGCCAATCGGGTGAACGCCTTGGCCGCCTCCCCATCGGGGTCGGCCACCATCACTGGCACCCCGACGTCGCCCCCTTCGCGCAGGGCGGGCACCAGGGGGATCTGGGCCATCAGGGGGACCCCCAGCTCGCCGGCCAGGCTCTTCCCACCCCCGGATCCGAACAGCTCGTACCGGGTGCCGTCATCGCCGGTGAACCAGCTCATGTTCTCGATGACACCCCGCACGGCCAGCTTCAGCTTCCGGGCCGCATAGGCGGAGCGCTGCGCCACCCGCTGGGCCGCGGCCTGGGGCGTTGTGACCACGAACACCTCGGTCTTGGTCAGGTACTGGCCGAGCGACAGGGTGACGTCGCCCGTTCCCGGAGGCATGTCCACCAGCAGGAAGTCGGGCTCGCCCCAGTAGGCATCGACCAGGAACTGCTCCAGGGCCTTGTGCAGCATGGGCCCGCGCCAGATGACCGGGGTCTCATCGGGAACGAAGAAGCCCATGGACAGACAGCGCACGCCGTGCACCGTCGGCGGGATGACCAGGTCGTCGATGATCAGCGGGTCGGTGCGGACGCCCAGCATCTTCGGGACCGAGAACCCGTAGACGTCGGCATCGAGAATCCCGACATCGAGTCCCTGCTGGGCCAGGGCCACGGCCAGGTTGACCGTGACCGAGGATTTCCCCACGCCGCCCTTGCCCGAGGAGATCCCGATGACCCGGGTGCGCGACCGGGGCAGCATGAACCGATTGGGCCGACCCTCCTCATGTCCGAGCGGAGCATCATGGTCGTGGCCGTGATCGTGGCCGTTCTCCCCCGCATAGGCCGAGACCCCGCCGTCGAGGGGCTCTCCCCGGAGCAAGAGGCGCACCCGCCGCCGCTCGTCCTCGGTCATCACGGCCACATCGCCGCCGACCTCCTCGACGCCGTCGAGCGATCCCACCGCATCTCTGACCCGGGCCACCAGGTCATCGACCTGGGGATAGTGGCCGACGGGTACGGCCAAGTCGACGGTCACCCGCTTCCGCCTGACCGATACCGTTCGCACCATGCCCAGCTCGCCCAGGGTACGACGGAGCTCGGGGTCCGTGACCGCGTCGGCCGCGGCCCGCACCTGTGCTTCGTCGATGGACATGGACGTCTCTCCTCGGACCAAATCGGCTTCGGGACTACACTAGGTGACGTGTCATCAACTCAGGACAGCCTCGATGCCGCGGCAACACCGCTGGTAGCAGGGGCACTTCCTTCCGATAACGACTTCACTGCTGCCGCGGCGGCAGTGACCTCGGCCTTCGGGGACCCGACCCGCAGGGAGATCTATCTCTTCGTCCGATCCAACCCCGGGGCCACCGCGTCGGAGGTGGCTACTCGCTTCTCGCTCCATCCCAATGTGGCTCGTCACCACCTCGAGCGTCTCGCCGCCGGCGGGTACGTCGACGTGACCATGGAACGCGCCGCCGGGCATGGCGCCGGACGACCGTCAAAGCGCTTCACCGTCATCGGCAATGATCCCACCCTGGACCTGCTGACCCGGCGAGACGACCTGCTCATCCTGTTGCTGCAAGAGGCCCTCAGCCTGCTCGGGCCCGAAGCGGCCGAGCTCATGGCCGAGCGCGTGGGCGAGGAGTACGGGCGCACGCTGGCCGGACACATGGCCCCCGGAGACGGGCAGCGGTCGCTGCGGACGGCCATGCACGCCATCGCCGATACCTTGACCGCCCACGGCTTCTCTGCCCACGCCGAGGATCAGGGTGCCTCCACCGCCGTGGTGGCCGACAGCTGCCCCTTCGGGGACGCGGCCTCGCGCTATCCGGTGCTGTGCGCGGTCGATCGGGGCATGGTCAAGGGCCTGCTGGCCGGGCTGTGCGGGGAGAACCCCGAGGGTGCGGTTCCCGTGGTGCTGTCGTCGCGGGCCCGCGGCGACGACGCCTGCGTCGCGTTGGTCTGAGCATGCCACCGGGATCACCGGTCCATCCACGTCCACGGCCGGTCCCTCGGAACCAAAGACCCGGTTCGTTCAACCCCGGGGCCTGAACGCGTGGCCCGGCACTACCTCGACCACGCATCCACGACCCCGCTGCGGCCCGAGGCGTCGGCAGCCATGGCCGCCTGGCGGGATACGGGCATCACCGCCGATCCCGGACGAGTCCACACCGAGGGACGGATAGCCCGAGCCACCCTGGAGGACGCCCGCGATCAGGTGGCAGAGTTCCTCCAGGTCCGTTCGCGCCAGGTCATCTTCACCTCGGGCGGTACCGAGGCCATCAACGCCGCCGTGTGGGGCGCGGCCCAGGCCCGCACCGGCCCCATGGTGTGCTCGGCCCTGGAGCACTCCGCCGTCCGCGACGCATCCTCGCGGTCCCGACCCGTCCTGGCCCTCGACGTCGATCGCCTCGGTCGGATCGATCCCGATGCCGTGGCCGACGCACTCGACCGGGCCATGACTGAGTACGCCCAGCCCCCGTCGCTGGTGCACTGCCAATGGGCCAACCACGAGGTGGGAACGGTGCAACCGGTGGCCGAGGTGATCGAACGATGCCGGCGATCCGAGCCGGCCCTCGTCCATGTCGACGCGGTGGCTGCGGCGGGACATGTCCCCACCGACCTCGGTGCCCTCGACGCCGATCTGGTTTCCGTCTCCGCCCACAAGCTGGGTGGACCTCCCGGCATCGGCGCCCTGGTGGTCCGCCGCGGCCTTCGGGTCGAGCCATTTCTGGTCGGCGGCGAACAGGAGCGGGCCCGGCGGGCCGGGTTCGAGAATGTGGTCGCCGCCGTGGGATTCGCCGGCGCCGTCTCCGCGTTGGCCTCCGAGGGCCAGGCCGCCACCGAGGAGAGTGCGGCCCGACGATCCGCCGACCGACTCCGGGAAGCGGCGCTGGCCGTCCCCGGGGTCAGCGAGTACGGAGACATCGCCCACCGCGTTCCCCACATCGTGTGCCTGGGCATCGAGGGCGTCGAGGCCGAACCGGTCTTGTTGGGCCTGGACCAGGCCGGCATCGCCGTCCACTCGGGCTCGTCGTGCTCGTCCGAGTCGCTCGAGCCCTCGCCCGTACTCCAGGCCATGGGCGTCGACGCCGACCGGTCGCTGCGCTTGTCGGTGGGATGGTCCACCTCCGACGCCGACATCGACGCGTTCGCCGCCGCCTTTCCCCGAGTGGTTGCCGACCTTCGGGCGCTCCGCTCCTGAGTCGAGGCTCGGACGCCTCCGACGCGCTTCACGCCGCCCCGGACGCGATCCGAGCGGATGCGCTCAGGCCGCGGGGACCTGTGAGGGCAGGACCACACCGGCCTGGGTGTAGGCCCGGCGGATGTAGGGCGCGGCCTGCTTGATGACCGACGGGTCGGGCACCGGATTTCTGGCCCCGAGGAAGGCCTGGTACTGCGCCACCGCGCCGGTGGCGTCGTTGTCCTGGAGCAACAGGATGGTGCCCAGGTAGAGGTGGCCGGCGAAGTCCTGGGGGTCGAGTTTCACCGCTCGCTCCACCAGCTTGCGACCCTGGTCCTTCAACGTGGTGCTGTTGCCCGTCGTCCCCACCTGATAGTCGAGCCAACCCAACTGCGCGGTGGCCTGGGCCTGGTTCGGGTTCTGGCTCAGGATCTGGTTGTACAGCTGGGAGGCCTGGCTGAAGTTCCCTGCGTCTTCGTCCACGGCCGCTTCGGCCAGGGTCTGGGCAGTCTTCTGCTGCTGGCTGAGGGTCACGTTGCCCGTCACGGTCTGACCCGGGAGGCGGGGCACGGCCACCAGCACCACGACGAGCACGATGGCCGCGCTGAGGGTCACCACCGATCCACCCAGGAGGAAGCGCTGGCGCCGGCTCCGCCGCGGGCCGGTGGCCGAAGCCGGACTCGGCACCGGTGAAGGATCCGCCGGTGCGTCCTCGGCCGATGAACCCGCACCAGCGGTTCCCACCACTGCAGTGGATGAGCCGGCCATAACAGTGGCGGACACAGCCGCGGGAGCCAGCACCTCCAGGGCCGGATCCGCCCGTTCAAGGTCCACCATCTGGGCCTGGCGGGCCTCGATGGCCTCGAGCCGGCTCCGGTCGCGTCGGAGAAGGGCCCGGTAGTCCTCGTCGGACAGGTCCCCGGCATCGTGCTCTGCCTCGGCATCGGCCAGGGACCGCTCCAGGAACTGCCGACGATCGGCCAGCACGTCGGCGTTCATCTCCTCGTCGGCCACGGCGGCTTGGTCGTCCGGTGCGAAACCTCGACGCCGGCGGCGGACCATGAACAAGGTGAGCCCACCGAGCGCCACCACGCCAGCCACCAGGGGCAGGACCCATACCAGCAATGACCAGCCGCTCTTGGGCGGGGTGAGCACGATCGACGACCCGTAGCGGGCAACGAGATAGTCGTCGATCTGCTGATCGGTCCGACCGGCGGCCACCTGGGCGACGATGGCGGCGCGCACGGTGACGGCCGTCTGGGCGTTGGAATCGGCGACCGAGAGGTCCTCGCAGCTCGGGCACTTGATCCCCGAGGCGATGGCCTGGACTCGTTGGGCGCGGGTCAACGGCTGGGATGAGAAGACCCCGCTTCCGATGAGGAGGGCGACGACCAGGACGACGCCCAGGACCACCCAGATCAGCGACCGCCGCCTGGATCGCGACGAGCTGTTCACGGACTGGAGGCCTTGGCCCGCTGGATGACGGAGTCGAGGTCTTTGACCGTCACCGGGCCAAGATAATCGGCGACCACACGGCCGTCGGGGGCGATCACGAACGTCGACGGGGGCGAACCGACGCCGTAGTCGAGCCGGATCGACCCCTGGGGATCAGCCATGGTGGGCCAGATGGCACCCTGCGACCTCTGGAAGCTCCGCGCCGCCGACACCGTGTCCTGGATCACCACCGACACCACCGAGGCATCACCAGCGTGCTGGTGTTGATATTGGAACTGCACCAGGTTGGGCTCCTCTTGCTGGCAAGGCTCGCACCAGGAGGCGAAGAAGTTCACCACGATGTACTTCCCCGGTTGGGCCGGCAGGGTGAAGTGGGTTCCGTCCACGGTGATACCGGCAATGGATGGCGCCGGTTTGCCCAGGAGTGGGCTGGCCGCCTGGGCCGTGGTCGCCGGCGGACGAGTGGCCAGCACCGCGGTGAGGCCGGCGGCGATCACCAGCACGGCCACGCCGACCCACCGTGCCGTATGCGTGGGCCGGATCGGCCGACCCGGCGGCACAGGAGGAGACGTCATGGGAGCAGCAGGCGACCGGCTCACTGGCGGTCCCCGATGCCCACCGGGACGTGCTCGGTTTGGGGCTCGGCCTCGGCCTGCTCCTCGAGCCGGGCGTGCCCGTCCGCATCCCCATCCGTGTCCTCATCCGACGGACCGGGCGTCCCGGCCACACCGGCCACCGGCTTGGACACCGGATCGGTGGGCCGCCGACGGCGACCGGGTACGGCCGACAACAGGGTGCCCACCACCAGCAGGGCGCCCCCGACCCACATCCACGATACCAGGGGCTGGACGACCACGCCGATGACCACCGACGAGCCCGAGGGGATCTTGTCGATGGTCAGGTAGACATCGTCCCGCCACCCCGAGTCGATCGACGGCGTCCCCACCACGTTCGAGGAGTTGGAACCGAAGCTGGTCAGGGCCGGGCGGAAGTCGCCACCGCCGTCCACCCTCATGACCGCCTGCTGCGCCGTCGAGGCCGGGGTCCTCACCGTCCGGTAGCCGACGAACTCCACCGTGTGCCCGTCGAAGGTCGCGCTCTGCCCGGGCGAGAGCCGGACCTCGCCGCGCTGTCCGAACGAGGTGGCGGCGGCCAGGCCCACGGCGATGACCACCACCCCGAGGTGCACGACCATGCCGCCGTTGGCCCGCCCGACGAATCCCCGCCACCCGGCCAGGACGGCCCGGGCGGGATTGGCCCCCGCGGTGATCGCCCCCCGCCAGGCCAGGCGGACCGACAAGAACAGGGCCCGGCCGGCCGACGCGGCGGCAAATGCGCCCAAGCCGAAGGCCACCAGGGGCTCGAGCCCGTGCACGCCACCGAGCACACAGGCCACCACCGTGACCACGGCCAGCGCCGCGGGCACGGCAATG
>DATMMO010000211.1:0-2313 GCA_035569695.1 Acidimicrobiales bacterium
TCGCGAGCGGGAAGGTAGATCCGTCCCCGGCCGGCATCCTCGGCGATGTCCTGGAGATGCTCGGTCAGCTGCAGCCCGATGCACACCTGGTCGGACTGGGCCTCTCGCTCCGGCGTGGCAACCCCGAAGATCAAGAGCACGAGACGCCCGACGGGAACGGCGGAAAGCTGGCAATAGTCGACCAGGTCGTCCATCGTCTCGTACCGGGTCACCCTCTGGTCGAGCCGGTTGGCCTCGATCAGGGCCCGGAACGGATCGAGGGGCAAGTCGAGCTGGGCCAGGGTCGGCATCAGCTGCACCAGGATGGGGTGGGTGGCCGTGCCGGCTGCGGCCCGCTCGAGCTCGGACTCGAGCCAATCGAGCTGGGCCAGCCGATCGCCCTCGACCTCGTCGCCGATGTCGTCGGCCAAGCGGGCGAACCCGTACACGGCGAGCAGGTGGGAACGCACCCGGCGGGGAAGCAGGATCGAGGCCACCGGGAAGTTCTCCGACCCGGCCTGATCGAGGACCGCGCTCGCCTCAAGGCCGGGGATCGCTGGTGGAGCTCCTGGGGCGGACGTCACGACTAATTCGGACCTTCGTATAACAATGATGACCAGTGGTTCGCCACTGTTATACATCGTGATCTGACCAGGGCAAACATCCCAACCGAACAGGGATATTGCCCGTTCCGTATGGTTTTGCGTCGGCCCAGATCAGCGGGTCGGAAAACGCCCGTTCAACGCATGCCCATGGACACCCGGAACAGCCGGAGCAAGGCGTTGTCGGCCACCCGGCGCCCGGCACTGAGGGCGGCATGGCCCTTGGCCCGTAGGTGGGGCGACACCCGCCCGGCGATGCCTTCGGTGATCCCCGAGGCGATGCCGGCCACGTCCGTCTCCCCCCGGAGCTCCCGGGTCATGATCTCGAGGTACAGGGGCACGAACGGCTTGAGCAGGGTGGCCAGCTCGGCTACGGCCTTGGTCTCGCTCATCGGTTCGCTAAGGGTGTCCAGCCCCTCGCCCACCGCATCCACGGTGGAGAGGGCGGCGGCCAGGAAGATGTCGTGCTTCGAATCGAAGTACCGGTAGAACGAGCCCTTGGCGATGCCGGCCGCCTCGCAGATCTGTCCGACGTTGACCGTGGCGTAGCCCTCGGAGGCGAAGGCGTGGCGCGCCGCCGACAGCAGCCGGGCGGCGGGGAGGGCCGGCTCGGACCGCACCAGATAAGTGGTGACGATCTGGTCCCACATCTCGAGCGAGTAGGGCTCGGCTCGTTCGACGGCGAGGAGCTCGGGCAGGAGCTCGCCGATGGTGGGTAGCGACAGGCGCCAGCGGTCGCGGAGCAACCGGATCAGCTTGAGCGTCTCCACGTGTCGCTGGTCGTAGAGGAACCGCTTGGCCTCGACGGCGGGCTCAGGCAGCAGACCCAGCCGGCGGTAGTGATGGATGCTCGGAACGGGAACGCCAGACTGGTCGGCCAGTTCGGCCACGGTGAGCAGGGCGGACCCGGGAAAGGCCGACGCGGCCGGGGCGGCCGCCTCCGGCTCGGGAGCCTGGGGCGATACTGGCGATTGGTTTCGCCGCTTCCGTGTCATCGCCCTCCTTGCTCGCTCGTATGGTAGCGCTCGCTCGGGCACCGAATTCGGTCGCGCCCGGTCGGCACGAGTGGTCCCACTCCTACCCCGATGGTCCCCCGAACCTAACCACGAACCGACCGGCTCGTTGTGTCACCTCGGGCCAGACGAAGGGTGACCAACCGAGGTGGGACAGACCGGGACCCCTAGGATGTCGGCGAGATCATGGACCGCGCCTTCCGCCCCCGAACGCCTCGCACGTACCTGGGAGCGGCGGCCGGTCTGGCCCTGGCCGCCAACTACGTACCGGCCACCGTGACCCTCGGGCAATGGGGCTCGCTTCGATTCCTGCCGGGCCAACTCTGCCGGTGGCGGGGACCCGATGTGTCCCGGGTGGCGATCACCTTCGACGACGGCCCCAACCGCCACACCACACCCCAGGTGCTCGATTGTCTCGACCAGCTGGGTCTCCGGGCCACCTTTTTCTGCGTGGGTTCACTGGTCGAACGGGACGGGGACGTGGTGGGCGAGATCGCCCGCCGGGGCCACCAGGTGGAGACACACGGCTATCGCCACCGGCACCACCTGTTGCGCTCTCCCCGATGGATCGCCAACGACCTGCGCCGGGCCACCACCGTCATGTCCGAGTGCGGATGTCCCTCGTCCTGGTACCGCCCGTCCTACGGCCAGGCCACCGGAGCCACCCTGGTGGCGGCTCGAGCCCTCGGCCTTCGAACCGTGCTGTGGTCGTCGTCGGG
>DATMMO010000212.1:0-4198 GCA_035569695.1 Acidimicrobiales bacterium
GGTGCGACTTCGGCGACAGGTGTGGCTTCGGCGACCGGTGTGACATCGACGGGTGGTGTGACATCGACGACCGGGATGGCTTCGACGAGTTCCTCTCGTCCGCCCGCAGCACCATTCTCTCCGAACTCATCGTCCCACTGATTGTTTTTGAGAGCGGAAGCGTCCGTTAGTGCCATGCCGGCCACCGGTGCCCCCAGACGTCTTAGTACGGTACTCATCCTGCGCATGTCGTTCAGCGTGGTCGACCGGCGCTCGCCCACGACCAGCACCACGTCCGCCAGCGGGGCCAGTCCTTCTCCGTAGTGAACCGACAGGAACAACGGAACGTCGAGCACTACCACATCGACGACCTCATGCAGGACGTCGAGCACCTCCGGCATGCGGATGACGACGTGGGTCGGATGGTCGACGAAGTGGTGCAAAGCGAGCATTGACACTCCCGAGACTCTGGTGTCCCGGAGCAGTTCGCGCACATCGGCCTGGGTCACGGTTCCGCTACGGCGGCGCACACGTTCCCGTTCGTTCGGATGGTCGGCCTGCAACGGCGATTGCGCTTCGCTTACGTGCGCCCCCAAGCCGTCTGTGGACACCACCACCACCGCCTGCCCTACTTCGGCGCAGACCTTAGCCAAGTTGACGGCAACGGTGGCTCGGCTACGTTCCGATCCTGGAGACGTGACCATCACTACTCTTCGAGCACCATTCTGCGCGGGGGCCGAGTCGCTCGAGGCCAGCGGCAGCAATAGGTCCACAGCGTGCCTCATCGTCCCGATGGAGGCCCGGTCTCGGGTTCCAACATCACATCCTCTCCCTCGAGTCTGTCTATCCATCCGCCGCCCGGTTCCTCCGGCTCAGAAAGTGGCTCGCGGAAGACTGACAGCCACAGCAAGCGATAGGGCTCGCTCGAACCGGAGGCGATCTCGGCCACGACCGGATACCCGAACGCCCCTTGCGCCCGACGGGCCGAGTTCAGGCGCCTGTCAAGCAGTCCGGCGGCCAGGGCCACCAGTGCGCCCACGACAATGCCGATCAGCAGGCCGATCCCGGCCCGCACCTTGCGGCTGCTCACGACCGAGGTGGTGGAGTGGACCGCCTCGTCAGGCGCGGTGGATTGCAGTACCCGGAAGCCGCTGGCCCTTCCCGGTGCTGCGGCTGCAATTTCGTATGTCAATGCCTCGTCGAGGCCGATGTTGAGGGCGACGGCCTCGGACCTGGTCGGCGCCTTGACCTTCACCGTGACTATGCCTGCCTGGCCCGAGGTGAGGTTCGATCCCGACCCCGATGGTCCGGTGACGGTAATCAAGGGCCGCAGCGCCGGAATCGGCTGGTTGAGGTGAGCCAATACGGCGGCCCCTGCTACCACGGCATCCGTATCGGCAAAGAATGCGATCTGGTCAGTGGAAACCGACGGGGGCAGAGGGCTGGCGGCGGGGGAAACCAGAGTGGGAGGGGCACCGACAACGGTGGTGGTCGTCCACGTGGATTGCGCCATACTCCTGGGCAGGAAAATCCCCACGGCCAATCCGACGATGCCGAAGATGACGAGGAGCCACCAGCCTCGCAGGAGTGCCCGCCCGTAGTCTCTCCACTCCATCGCACTCCCGAATTATCGTTCTCCCGAATTCCAATATACGGCAAAACCAGGGTATCGAGCCCGTTCACCAAGTTCAATTACGAGCCCGAGGCTCTCACCCATTTGTACTAGATAGTACCTCAACCATTTGGACTAGTACCTCTGGCGACCATTTGAACTAGTCACGCCAGGAGTATACAGGTTGCGAGGCATGGGCTACATTTCTCATATGGGTCGGCTGGGGGCGCAACCAATTGGGTAATCCAGAGTATCGGCATTTCGAGAGCGGCAAGGTAGCCTCCGCGGAAGCACGGAGTGAGGCCGTGACGCATTTGCTGGTGCACCACCAGATCTGGGCTGCTCGGATCGGGCGGACCGTCCTGGCAATCGGGCAGAACAACGGTCCGTGAACCGTTCACGATTGATCGCCGTGCTGGCGAGCCGGGTACGCGCCCGGATCCTCTTCATGGTGCTCGACGCAGCGTGCGTAGTGGCCGGTTACAGTGCCTCAGAGGTCATCTACTTTCGCAATGTGGCCCCGGCCGAATATGGCTGGCACTTCGGCGTTTTCATCCTCTTGGTCGTGATCTTGACCTTGACCTGCAACCGTGTGTTCGGTCTGTATGGCCGCATTTGGCGCCACGCCGGTCTCGAAGAAGCCCGCCAGATGGTCCTCTCGACAGGAACGGTCGCCGTCGTTCTGCTGCTCCTTTATCCGATATTGCGCGTTGCTGGTATGGAATTGGTGACTCCAGCGGTCATTGTTGTTGGTCTTCTCTTCGCGTCCATCGGTATGAGCGTGCTCCGCTTCCACTCGCGCATCTTCGCCTGGCAACGGGGCTCCAGGGGCAACGGCTTGCGGGTGGCGATCGTCGGGAGTCGCAATGCGGCGGCGACTGCCATTCGCGAGCTGCTCCGATACCCGGATGCCGGGCTTATCCCAGTGGCTGTCTTCGACGACGACGACTCGGTGCACGGGATGTCCCTCGTGGGTGTGCCGGTGGTCGGGAGCATCGCAGATATCCCCGCCTCGACCAGCCGCTACATGCTCCAGCAGGTCCTCCTGGCCATCCCCGAAGCCTCACCGGAAGTGATCGGCGACGTGCTGCGAGCGGCAGAGGCGGCCGGTATCACCATGAAGGTACTCCCGACGATGCGCGACGTCGTAAATGGCCCGAGCGGGATCTTCGCCATCCGAAGGGCCCGCGAGCCACGCATCGAGGACCTACTGGGGCGAACCCAGGTTGCGACCGACCTGGAGGGGGTTCGTCGGTCGATAGAAGGGCACCGGGTCCTGGTCACCGGGGCCGGAGGTTCCATCGGTTCGGAGATCTGTCGCCAGATCGCCGGGTTCGATCCCGCGCTCCTCGTTCTCCTCGACCACGACGAAACGCACATTTACGACACCGTGGCGGAGGTCGATGGTCCCTGTCAACAGGCTCTGGTCGACATCACCGACCGCGACACTCTGGTGGCGACTTTCGAGAAGTACAGGCCCGAGGTCGTCCTCCACGCCGCGGGCCACAAGCACGTGCCCATGCTCGAGGAACACCCGGTCGAGGCGGCCAGGACCAATGTATTCGGCTCGCTGAATGTGATCGAGGCTTCGGCCACCATGGGGGTCGCTCGATTCGTGCTCATCTCGACCGACAAGGCGGTGTGGCCCTCGAACGTGATGGGCGCCTCCAAGCGGGCCGCAGAGCAACTGCTCTTGTGCCGGTCGCCTCGGGAACACGCCTATTGCGCCGTCAGGTTCGGGAACGTGCTGGGCAGTCGGGGCAGCGTCATCTCCACATTCACCCGCCAGATCCTGTCCGGTGGACCGGTGACGGTGACGGATCCGAGAATGACCCGATTCTTCATGAGCGTTCAAGAGGCAGTGCAACTGGTGCTCCAGGCATCGCTGCTGTCGAAGGGCGGAGACATCTTCATGCTCGACATGGGCGAGCCGGTCCCCATCATCGACCTCGCCCGACAGATGATTCGGCTTTCGGGCGCTCGGGTCGACCTGGACATTCCGATCAAAATTGTCGGCAGCCGATCGGGTGAAAAGCTGTGGGAGAACCTTCGGGAGTCTCAAGAGCAAGTCGTTGAGACGGAGCACGCTTCAATATCCCGGTTGATCCCCATCCCCTCGCCCCAGGCATGGTTGGACGTCAATATCGACCGGCTGGCCGACGCCACCCGACGGCACGACGCGGAACGGGTACGCCGCCTGCTCTTCGCCCTTGCCGGAATCGAAGAGGAGGAAGATGCGTATCCCGATCTGACCACTTCGAGAATCGAGGTCGACGGCGTCTTTCCGGCATCGCCCGTCCGACTGACGCTCGAGACCGCCGCCGACGAGGACACGTGGAAGGGGGTGTAGTGGTTCATCCGGATGCGGATCGCCTGGTCGTGGTCGGACAGGGCTACACCGGCCTCCCCGTCGCCATTCGGGCCGTCGAGGTGGGATTCCACGTCATTGGCTTCGATCTGGACGAGGCCAGGGTCAAGCGGTTGGCCGCTGGTGATTCTTTCGTCGAGGACATCACCGCCGACATGTTGTCGGGAGCACTGGGAACCGGTCGCTATGAGCCCACCGACGAGCCGGCACGGACACATGGATTCGACGTGGCCGTCATC
>DATMMO010000213.1:0-7481 GCA_035569695.1 Acidimicrobiales bacterium
CCCTCTCGGGGGGCGAGGCCCAACGGGTGAAGCTGGCCTCGGAGCTGAGCCGGCGCTCCACCGGGCACACGCTGTACGTCCTGGACGAGCCCACCACCGGCCTGCACTTCGACGACGTGCGCAAGCTGCTGGACGTCCTCACCCGCCTGGTCGACCAGGGCAATACCGTGGTGGTCATCGAGCACAACCTGGACGTGGTGAAGAGCGCCGACTGGATCCTCGACCTCGGTCCCGAGGGCGGGGACGGCGGCGGCCGCATCGTGGCCGTGGGCACTCCCGAGGAGGTGGCCCGGGTGGCATCGAGCTACACAGGCGAGGTGCTGGCGCCCCTCCTGGGTGTGCGGCGGCGCCGCAGGCGGAAGGCTTCCTGACCCAGCACTTCCTGACCCAGCCCTTCTGACCGCGCCCTTCCTGACCGGGCCGGTCTGAGCCGGCTCGCTCAGACGGTGATGAGCATCTGGTCCAGGGCCACCTTGGCCCACTTCGCCGTCTCGGGGTCGACGGTGATCCGGTTGCGCACCTCGCCGACCACCAGCCCCTCGAGGATCCAGGCCAGGTGGGGGGCATCGACACGGAACATGGTGGAACAGGGGCAGACCAGCGGATCGAGTGAGACCACGGTCTTGTCCGGGGTCTCGTCATCCAGTCGTTTGACCAGGTGGATCTCGGTTCCCACCCCGATGACCGACCCCGGGGGGGCCTCGGCCACGGCCCGGATGATGAAGTCGGTCGAACCGGCCTGGTCGGCCAGCTCCACCACCTCATGGGAGCACTCGGGATGGGCAATGACGATGCCCTCGGGGTGCTCGGCCCGGAAGGCGGCGACGTGGTCGGGGGTGAACCGCTGGTGCACCGAGCAGTGGCCCTTCCACAACAGGAGGCTCGAGGTCTTCAGGGTCAGGTCGTCGAGCCCGCCCCGATCCTGGCGGGGATCCCAGACGGCCATGTCCTCGGCCCCGTAGCCCATCTGGAAGCCGGTGTTGCGGCCCAGGTGCTGGTCGGGGAAGAAGAGGACCTGATCGCCACGGCTGACGCCGGAGGAGTCGGGTCGGAGGGCCCAGGTCAGGACGGCCTGGGCGTTGGACGAGGTGCAGACCACACCCCCGTGCCGGCCCACGAAGGCCTTGAGGGCGGCCGACGAGTTCATGTAGGTGACGGGGACGACCCGATCGGTGTCGGTGACGTCGCCCAGGACGTCCCACGCCTCCTCCACCGCGCCGACATCGGCCATATCGGCCATGGAACACCCGGCGTTGAGGTCGGGCAGCACGACCTGCTGGTGGTCGCCGGTGAGGATGTCGGCCGACTCGGCCATGAAGTGGACGCCGCAGAAGACCACGAACTCGGCATCTCGCCGCTCGGCGGCGATGCGTGAGAGCCCGAAGGAGTCACCTCGGGCATCGGCCCAACGCATGACCTCGTCGCGTTGATAGTGATGGCCCAGGATGAGCAAGCGAGAACCCAGTGCCTGCTTGGCCTCGTCGATCCACTGGGCCAATTGGTCGGGGTGCGCCGTCGTATAACGCTCGGGGAGCGCCGATTGCAGCCGTAGCATCTTGTGTCGTACCTCCTGGGGAGGAGCTCCGGTAATGACCGGCGGGGACAGCCTGGTCGCCCATCCGCGGGGATGTCGGTCCCGGAGCCATATGTCGCCGGAAACCAGGCCGGCGTCCCACCAGCATATTCACACCATGAGGGCGGTGGTACGACCACCTCCTCCCACACGGCACACTGGAATGGTGGTGACCAGACCAGCCCCCGGGTCCATTCCAGACGGCCCCGGCTCGTACCAGTTCGTCGACGGCGACGGGCGGGTGCTCTACGTGGGCAAGGCCAAGTCCATCCGACAGCGCCTGAGCTCCTACTTCCAGGACCCCAGCGCCCTCGGTCCCCGGACCGCTCAGATGGTCCAGCAGGCAGACCACGTGGAATGGATGGTGGTCGGTTCGGAGAGCGAAGCCCTGCTGCTGGAGCACAACCTCATCCAGCAGTTCCAGCCCCGCTACAACGTGCGGCTGAAGGACGACAAGAGCTATCCGTGGTTGGCCATCACCCTCGACGAGCAGTGGCCCCGGCCCGCGGTGGTGCGGGGGCGGAAGCGATCGGGGGTCCGGTACTTCGGTCCGTACCCGAATGTGTACGCCATTCGCGACACCCTCGACCTGCTCTTGCGATCGTTCCCCATCCGGAGCTGTAGCAACAACAAGTTCGACCGCCATGAGCGCCTGGGCCGGCCCTGCCTGCTGTACCACATCGAGCGGTGCGCGGGCCCGTGCGTGGGAGCGGTGGAGCCCGAGGACTACGCCGAGATGGTGGACGCGTTCATGTCGATCCTCTCCGGCGACACCGGTGCCCTCGAGCGGCAACTCGAGGCTGGCATGCGGGAGGCGGCGGCATCGTTGGCCTTCGAACGGGCCTCGATCCTCAGGGACAAGCTCGATGCCGTGCGCAAGGCCGACGCCGTTCGCCAGATGGAACTGGCGCGCCCCGAGGATCTCGACGTCATCGGCATAGCCGAGGACGAGCTGGAGGCGGCCATCCAGGTCTTCCACGTTCGCTCGGGCAAGGTGGTGGGGCGCCTGGCCCTGTTCATGGACAAGGTCGAGGACCTCACGCCGGGCCAGCTCGTCGAGCGAATCCTGGTGGACGTGTACGCCGATGCCCCCTCCGGCGTGCCTCGCCAGGTGCTGGTGCCGACCATGCCCGAAGATGCCGAGGCCGTGTCCGAGTACCTGGCCGAACGGCGGGGCGGCCCGGTGGCCCTTCGGGTCCCGGTCCGGGGGCCCAAGCGTTCCCTGCAGGAAACGGTGGCACGCAATGCCGACGAGGCCTTCCTCCGCCACCGGTTGCAACGGACCTCCGACCACAACAGCCGGGCCCGCGCCCTCGAGTCACTGCAGCGGGAGCTGGGCCTGCCCGACGCGCCCCTCCGGATCGAGTGCTACGACATGAGCCACCTCCAGGGGACCGACTACGTCGGGTCCATGGTCGTCTTCGAGGACGGGCTGGCCAAGAAGAGCGACTATCGCCACTACAAAGTGTCTTCGGTGCCCGGGAACGACGACTACGCGGCGATGGAGGAGGTGCTCACCCGTCGGCTCACCGCTCTGTTGGCCGAGGACGAGAACCGGGTGGCCGATCCGGCCGGGCCGCCCTCACCCAACCGCGACAAGCAGGATCGAGACGAGCAGGACAGGGATGGCCGGCCGGCCACCCCCCGCCACCGGTTTGCCTACCCACCGCAGCTGCTCCTGCTCGACGGTGGAAAAGGGCAGCTGGCGGTGGGCGTCCGGGTGCTCGAACGCCTGGGGCTGACCGACCGGGTGCCCATCGCCTCCCTGGCCAAGAGCTTCGAGGAGGTCTATCTGCCCGGTCGGGAGGAGCCGCTCCGCCTGCCCCGGCAGTCCGAGGCGCTCTACCTCCTCCAACGGCTTCGGGACGAGGCTCACCGGTTCGCCATCTCCTACCACCGCAAACTGCGGGGGAAGCGCATGACCGCCGGGGTGCTCGACGGCATCCCCGGTCTCGGGCCCAAGCGCCGGGCCCGGCTGCTCAGCGAGTTCGGAGGGATCGGGTCCCTGCGCAAGGCCACGGTGGAGGAGATCCGGGCTCGGAGCTGGCTGCCCGACCAGGTAGCCGACACGGTCCATCAGCGCCTCCACCGCCCCATGAGTCCGAGCGGGCCCGGCGCCGGGCGTGCCAGAGTGGAGCGGTGAGCGAGTACCTGGTGGTCACCGGGATGTCCGGGGCAGGGCGATCCACGGCTGGTGCCACCCTCGAGGACCTCGGATGGTTCGTCATCGACAACATGCCCTCGGCCCTCATCTCCAAAGTGTCAGAGCTGGTCCGCGGGGCCGGTTCCGATCTCCAGCACGTGGCCTTCGTGGTCGGGCGGGGCGGAGGCGACGTCGAGGACGTCCTACCGGCCATCGAGGACCTGCGATCGGGGCGCGACCGCGTCCGGATGGTCTTCCTGGACGCCGCCGACGACATCCTGGTCCGGCGGTTCGAGGGCACCCGTCGCCGCCATCCGTTGAGCGGTCGAGGGGTGGAGGACTCCATCACCGAAGAACGCGAGCTGCTCCAACCCCTGCGTGACCAGGCCGACCTGGTCATCGACACCGGCGAGCTCAACGTCAACCAATTGCGCAGCCGGCTGATGGAGGTGTTCGGCGGGGAGGACCCCGACGGGACCATGCAGACGTCCCTCCTGTCGTTCGGCTTCAAGCACGGGGTGCCCCTCGATGTCGACCTGATGTTCGACTGCCGGTTCCTGCCCAATCCCTACTGGGTGGAGTCGCTCCGCCCCCTGAGCGGCCTGGACGAGCCGGTGCGCGACTACGTGCTGGGACGGAGCGAGACCACCGAGTTCCTGGACAAGCTGGACGACATGTTGGCCATGCTCATTCCCGCCTATGTCCGGGAGGGCAAGTCCTATCTGACCGTGGCCATGGGGTGCACGGGGGGCCGCCATCGATCGGTGGCCCTGGCCGAGGAGCTGGCTCTGCGGCTGAACAAGCACGGCATCGCCACCTCGGTGTTCCACCGTGACGTCGAGCGATGACGCTCGACCGTGACGTGGATCGGTGATCCTCGACATGCCATTGGTGAGCGCACCCAGGGATCGAGACCGATGAGCGGGCCCGCGGGGCAGGGTGGCCAGCCGCGGGTGGCCGCGGTGGGCGGGGGCCATGGCCTGGCGGCCACCCTGAGCGCCGTCCGCCGCTACACCGATGCCGTGACGGCCGTGGTCTCGGTGGCCGACGACGGCGGGTCCAGCGGCCGGCTCCGGGAGCTGCTCGGGGTCATGCCTCCGGGGGACCTACGGAAATGCATGGTGGCCATGGCCGAACCGGGCTCGATCCTGGCCATCGCCTTTGCCCGGCGGTTCGGCGAGGAGGAGCTGACCGGCCATTCGCTGGGCAACCTGGTGCTGGCCGGGCTGATCGATGCGGCCGAGGACCCCATCGCCGGGATCGACGAGGCCTGCCGCCTCCTCGGCGTCAAGGGGCGCATCCTGCCCGCCACCACCGATCCCGTCGTCCTGAAGGCCGACGCCGACGGCGGCCCGGTGGCGGGCCAGGTGGCGGTGATGGGCACCGGAGGGATCCGCCACATCTCGCTGGTGCCCGAGGATCCGGAGGCCCCCGCCGCCGCGGTCGACGCCCTCTTGGACGCAGACCAGATCATCTTGGGTCCGGGGTCCCTGTTCACCAGTACGTTGGCCGCCGCGGTGGTCCCGGGCATCCGCAATGCCATCCAGCGGTCGTCGGCCACCACCGTCTACGTGTGCAACCTGCGCCCCGAGCTCCCGGAAACGGCCGACTTCGACGTGGCCATGCACCTCGAGGCCCTGGCCGGTCACGGGATCGAGGTGGATGTGGCCGTCTGCGATCCGACTAGAATACCGTTCGGTAAGTCAATCTGCCGGATCGTGGAGGCGCCCCTGGCCCGGTCCAACGGTCGGGCTCACGACCCGGTCAAACTGGCGGCGGCCCTTGTCGGTCTGGTCGGATGAGTGGAAAGCCCGAAGTTTTGGGTATTTTTAAGGCCGGCCTCTCGTCCCTGTCCGGCCGGCCGAGCCTGAGCAGTGACAGGAAGAGAAACGAGGTATGACCGCAATGACCGTACGGGTGGGCATCAACGGGTTCGGCAGAATTGGCCGGAACTTTCTCCGGGCCGCCCGAACCCAGGGAACGGACATCGAGGTCGTGGCGGTGAACGACCTGACGTCAGCCGAGACCCTGGCCCACCTCCTGCGCTACGACTCGACCCACGGTCGCCTGGGCGCCGAGGTCCAGGTCGACGAGGGCCACATCGTGATCGACGGCCACACGATCACCGTGTTGGCCGAGCGGGACCCCAAGGCCCTGCCCTGGGGCGTCCTCGGTGTCGACGTGGTCATCGAGGCCACCGGCCTGTTCACCACCCGGGAGAGCGCGGCCGCCCACCTCAGCGACGGGGCCAACCGGGTCATCGTCTCCGCGCCGGCCTCCGACGTGGACGCCACCTTCGTCATCGGGGTCAACTCACACGAGTACGACCCGAACAAGCACGTGGTGGTGTCCAACGCCTCGTGCACGACCAACTGCTTCGTGCCCATGGTCAAGGTCCTGGACGACGCCTTCTCGGTCGAGAGCGGGCTCATGACCACGGTGCACGCCTACACCAACGATCAGAACCTGCTCGATCTCCCGCACAAGGACCTCCGCCGGGCCCGCGCCGCCGCCATCAACATCGTCCCCGCCTCGAGCGGCGCCGCCCGGGCCACCGGCCTGGTGCTCGAGTCCATGAAGGGCCGCCTGAACGGCTCGGCCCTCCGGGTTCCGGTCCCGGACGGCTCGATCACCGATTTCACCGCGGTGGTGCCCGGGACGGTGACCGTCGAGGAGGTCAACCAGGCCTTCGCCGATGCCGCGGCGTCGGGCCCCCTGTCCGAGGTCCTGGTCTACACCGAAGACCCCATCGTGTCCTCGGACATCGTGGGCAGCCCGGCCTCGTGCACGTTCGACTCCCTGCTCACCATGACCATGCCCTCGGCCTCGGGGATCACCCTGGTCAAGGTGCAGGGCTGGTACGACAATGAATGGGGATATGCCAACCGCCTCGTCGACCTGGCCCGGGTCATGGGTGCGGCCGGCGCCTGAGCGGACAGGCCGACGGGGGGAGTCACAGCCATCATGAGTACCGACGATCACAACCCACTGCTCCAGGGGCTGCCCCTGCTCGACGACCTGCCGTCCCTGGATGGGCGCAGCGTCCTGGTTCGGGTCGACTTCAACGTGCCGTTGCGTCAGTGCGAGGGCGAAGCCACCACCGTGGCCGACGACTTCCGCATTCGTTCCGCCCTGCCCACCCTCAACTATCTGCTCGATCAGGGTGCATCGGTGACCGCCTGCACCCATCTGGGTAGACCCCAGGGTGCCCCGGATGCCCACTGCGACATGGCCCCGGTCCGGGACCGGCTGGCCGAGTTGGCCCCCGAAGTGCAGCTGCTCGAGAACCTCCGGTTCTACGCGGGCGAAGAGGCGAACGATCCCGAGTTCACCAAGAAACTGGTGCACGGTCACGACGCCTATGTCAACGACGCCTTCGGGGTGTGCCACCGGACCCATGCCTCGATCGTGGGACCCCCGGCCGTGCTCCCCAGCGCCGCCGGCTTCTTGTTGCTGCGGGAGATCGAGGCCCTCGGGACCCTGCTGGGCACGCCGAAGCGACCGTTCGTGGCCGTGGTGGGCGGGGCCAAGGTGGCCGACAAGCTCGGGGTGCTGAGCTCGCTGCTCGAGCGGGTCGACACCCTCATCGTGGGCGGGGGCATGGCCTTCACCTTCCTGGCTGCGGCCGGACACGACGTCGGCGGCTCGCTGGTCGATGTGGACCGGCTCGACGACTGCGCCCGCCTCCTGGCCTCGGGCAAGGAGATCCTCCTGCCCACCGACGTGGTGGCCCTGGAGCCGGGGGCGCCGTTCGGCCACGAGTGC
>DATMMO010000214.1:0-19153 GCA_035569695.1 Acidimicrobiales bacterium
CAACGACGGGACCTCTCCACTGGGCAGGGCGTGGGCCGACGGCGATGTCGCCAATGCCGGCTCCTACAGCACCATCGAGTGCCTTCCGGTGCTGGTATTCGCGTAGCACGATCGTCGTGGCGGGGTAATGAGCGTGCCAGAGCTCGAAGGCCGGCGGCAGCACGCCAAAGGCGACGGACGTCACGGTTGCAACCTCGAGCTCTCCGTCCTCGAGGCCCAGGGCGCTGCGGACGTTGCGTGCGGCGTGTGTGGCATGGGTGAGCGCGAGGCGAGCGTCAGTCATGAAGGCTTTGCCGGCAGGGGTAAGCCGAACGCCGTTGGGCAGTCGTTCTAGGAGTTGCCCGCCGAGCTCTCGTTCGAGGCGTTTGATCTGTTGAGACAGTGAGGGTTGGGCGACCAGGAGCCGTTCGGCAGCCCGGGTAAATGAGCCTTCGTCTGCGATGGCGACGAAGTACTGCAGCTGCCGAAGGTTCATGCGTTCCTCCTCTGGGTGCCACTGGTGAGGATATAGGACCTGTCTATCGAGATGATCAACTATTTGTCTTTGCCTTATGACCTCTCCTGGATCAGAGTGAGAGGTATACCGGCGACTGATCTATAGAACACAGGCTTGGTCCCGGGACGACCGCTCTCAGACCAAAAGGATCTGAACGATGGAACAGCCGACACCTCCGACCAGCCACCAAGACCTCCTCTTCCGACCGCTCTTCGCGCATCTTGCTACCGTTCGGCCCGATGGGGGCCCACAGAGTGGCCTGATGTGGTTCGCTTGGGATGGCGAGCGAGCCCGGTTCTCGCACACCCGGACCCGACAGAAGCTCCGCAACCTGGCCCACGAGCCGCGGGTGTCATTCCACCTCGTCGATCCCGACAACCCGTACCGGACTTTAGAGGTACGAGGGCGGGTCGCGTCGATCGAAGCCGACACCGATGCAGCCTTCTATCGGAGTCTCCAGGAGCGCTACGACTTTGTCGTTCCGGTATTCGACGCCGACGACCGAGTTGTCATCACCGTGGTACCAACGTCATTCGTGGCGGTGGATGGAGGACTCACGGACAAAGAGATGATCGCGCTCACCGAGCGACTCTCCTCCAGCGATCGCGACAAGGACAACCGCCCGGATGGATCAAACCCGCCAGCCGGTGAGCCGAGTCGATGAGTGGCGACCCGGGCGAGCGATCACCTTCTCAGGTCTCGACAACCCCGACAACACCCGGACATCTGACAGCTTTGATTCGCCACTTCGACGATCTTCGGGACCGGACGCATGGCGGCTCAGTCAGTCGCCAGGACAAGGAAGCGCATTTCGCGCTGGCCGTCGAGCTGCTGGCGCCCGTAGCCCGACTAGTGCTCGACGAGATCAACACCCACCTGCTGCTCGACACAGGTCGGGTTGTCGCTGCGGGCCTACAACGCGACGCAGACCGCGGTTCGAGAGCGTCATGGGACCTTGCTTGGCCTGAACAGGGGTCAGCTGGCGTGGCCCCGCTGACGCTGTTGGCCTACTACGGGATCGGGTTTCACCATCCGCACCTGCGGGGGGCAACGGTGGGCGACTGGCCTTTGAACGTGTTCACGAAGGACGACGCCACCGACCAACTCCCCGTGTTGCGGGCCATCGCAACCGCTGAGCTGCACAACCTGGTCTACCAGGCGGACTACCGGATCATTCCAGCCGTCATGAGGCCGCCGCCTGAGCCGCATCGTGCGCCTCCGGCGTGAGCATGGCGGGTCGCAACCGCAGAAGGCCCGAAGAGTGCCTGGCCGTGTCAGCGTGACGCCTCCAGCGCCGCGTGGTGTGCGGGTAGCGACGCACCGAACATGAGGCGAACAGGTCCGGGGATCTGACGCCACCATACGCAGGATCAAGAGCCGACAGCCGGGGTCCCACGCCTCGGCCTCAGTGAAAGTGAGAAACTCATGGCAGCCATTACGACGCACGAAGAGGACCAGATCAATACGGCGAACGCCTCAGGACTCACCCCGGTGGTTTTCGTCCACGGTTTGTGGCTGCTCGCAAGCAGCTGGGACCGGTGGCGCATCGTCTTCGAGGATGCCGGCTACACCACCCTGGCTCCGGACTGGCCCGAGGACGCGGCGACGGTCGAGGAGGCAAACGAGCACCCCGACGTGTTCGCCCGCAAGTCGGTCGGCCAGATCGCCGACCACTTCGAGGCAGTGATTGGCCAACTCGACCGCAAACCGGCTGTGATCGGCCACAGTTTCGGCGGCCTTCTCACCCAAATTCTCGCCGGCCGCGGCGTCTCGGTCGTGTCGGTGGCGATCGACCCGGCGCCCTTCCGCGGTGTGCTTCCCTTGCCGATCTCAGCTCTGCGCTCAAGCTCCCCTGTCCTTCGCAACCCGGCCAACCAGCGCCGGGCGGTACCACTCACCTACGAGCAGTTCCGCTACGGCTTCGCCAACGCCCTCGACGAAGGCGAAGCCAAGAGCCTCTACGGCGAATTCGCCGTGCCAGGCTCGGGGAAACCCGTCTTCCAGGCCGCCGCCGCCAACCTGAACCCGTGGACCGAGGCGAAAGTCGACACTACGAACCCTGATCGCGGCCCGCTGCTCATCATCTCTGGCGAACTCGACCACACGGTGCCATGGGCCGTCGCCAACGCGTCGTACAAGCGGGAGAAGCGCAATCCGGGCGTCACCGAGATCATCGAGATCAAAGGTAGAGGCCACTCTCTGACAATCGACAACGGGTGGCGCGAAGTCGCCGACGGCGCCCTCGGGTTCGTCGATCGGTTCGCCAAACCCTGAGCCTCCGCCGCCGGCGCCAAACCGACCTACGACCGACCAACGCCACGGCCTGGACGTGCTCACTTTCGGTCCGCACAGCTCGGGATGGCTGTCTGGCCGGCTCGGCCCGACGACCCAACGACCAGTTATCAGGCGGCCGAGCGGGGGCAAAACTATTTGACATGTCCGCACCAGGCAACGAGGTCAAGCTGACTGCCGTCGAACAGCTGACTGCTCTTGCAGCCGAGGCGGGGATGCCCAGCCTGAGGTGTCTGCTTGCCGTGACGGAGTTGGGCTGAGCCTCCACTGATTCACGTAGGACGGTCGTCCCTTTTGGGGTCGCCCAAGCCGGTGGGACCAATGATGCTGGGTTAGGAGGCGCACCTACCGGCGCGCATCGAGCCAGTTCAGCTCATTGGAGCGGGGGGCGAAAGGCGTGAGACCACCAGGTGATGGGATCCACCCGCCCCCCGCTGTCGCGAAGCTCCGCGGCTTGGGCCGCCGATTGATTGTCCTGGTTGCAGTCGCTGCCGTCGTTGCGGCGGCACTCATAGCTGTCGGAACGCAGCCGGCGCACGCGCTGGCCGGTGATGCGTTCTCCAACCAGCTGATCTCGACGGCAACGGCAGAATGCCCCGCCCTTCCCAGCGGGTGCGCAGCTCAGAGCCTCGCTACTGGTCAGGCGCTCAGAGTGACCTTCAACCAGGTGCCGGTGGTGAGCAGTGGGTTCTCCCTGTCGCTCACCGATGGAGCCAACCAAGGGACCATCAACACGTCCAACGCCACGGCCGCCGTCTTGGGCACGACCGTCACCTTCACCCTGACCGGACCGCCGGTCATGCAGACGGGAAGGCAGCTGTCTCTCACCACGCTGGAGATCCTCGCCGCCACCAGCGTGGTGGCCCAGGCCAACGGCGGTGCCTGGAACCTCGTCCTCAGCGGCGAGGTCAACAAGAATGGGACAACATGCACCCCCGTGTACCAGCGCGTGTTCGGTGGCACGAACTGCTCGATCGGCTTCGCTGCCGCTGGGCCAACAGCACCGGATGTCTATGACGCCATCGCCGTTCCCACCGCAGATCTGCCTGGGCCGCCGCAGGACAATGCCCCCGAGGTCATCACCAACTGCAAGGCGGGATCGGTGGATACCGTTTACCCGGCCACAGGTGGCTCGCCGCTCGGGCAGCAAGCCTGCGGCACGTACCCATCGGGCGAGTCCTCGATCGGCAACACCACGTCAAATACGCTCAACTACATCTCGACACCAGGCCTCGCCTCCTTTGAGCCTGTCGCCGTCGTCGAGCAGATGCCAGGATCGCTGTACGTCAGCGCCACCGGGATTCCCCCCCAGGTCACCTCCATCGCGGTGTCGGGCAACCAGGCCACGTTCAACTACACCACGCCGGTCGCCTGCCAGACGCCGCTGGGAGATGCCCCGACGATCTCGCAATTCACGTACACATCGCCCTGGTGGTCGACCAGCCGGTCGAACCTGAACTACCCGATAGCAATCGCCTGTCCCACCGGCACGGCGACGACTGCCATCACCTTGACCTACCCCAGTCCGATCCCGACATCGGGCGTTCGCTTCAAGTTCGAAGGGTACGGCAGTCCGCACTTCATCGTGGGGTCTTCCGGCAGCCCCCTCAGCGGCACACGTGAAGCCTCGCAGAGCGCCTATGTCGGCCCGAGCTCGGCGCCGCCCAATCCGACCATCACCGCCTTCAGCGGACCAGCGACGGCCCTGACGGCGAGCGGAGGTCCGGCCACCATCAGCCTGGCCACATCGAACGCCACACAGTGTTCCATCACCGCAGCACCCACAGCCGGGGTGCAGATCTCGATCCCCTACACGCCGGCGCCGGCCAACCCGCCTCCGGCATCGAAGGTGCCGTGTCCGGCGGCCCCTGGATCGGCAGCCGTGACCGTCCCGGCCAACACCACCAGCCAACCGCAGGCCTACGTCTTGACTCTCACCGCGTCGGGACTCGCTGGTTCCACGCCGACCAGCCAAACGTTGACCATCACCGTTCCGGCCGTGTCAACCTAGCCGGACACGCAATCAAGGGAAAGCCGCCCAAGGTGGCGAGATCGAGACCCGCTTGAACGTCCCTGACCCGGCGGCGTCTAGCGCCGCCCCAGGAATCGAGATCGGCGTGGGGTGCGATGAACCCGACTCGCGTTCACCACCTCCAGTCATGGCCGGCCAGCCGCTTCCCAGGCGCGGTGTACCGTCAGGACCCCCTTCCACAGACGATCCAAGGTTTCGAGTTCGCTGCTGTCGAAGCGAAGGTCGAACACGTCACCTAGCACCGCGAACCAGTCGGTTCTATCGGTGAGCGGTTCGGACGTGGCGGCGCCGTCTCCAATGCGGGTCACGACGAGCCCGCGGACGACATCGATGCCGGTGGCATCCCGATGTTCCGCCAAGGCAACCCGCGCGAAAGGCGACTCGGGGGACCTCGATAGCCATTCGTGCTTCGCCCTGAACTCAGTCATCTCGGCTTCGGCGGTTGTCCAGATCATCGCAACGAACCCACCAGCGGGATCGTGTTCGAGACGCCAGGCGCCGTCGTCCTCGTGCCTGTCGAGAATGAGGCGGAACGGAGCCTGCTCGTAGTCACCGGCGATGAGCGGCAACGCCTCATGCAGCGCATCGCCGAGCCCGACGTCTACGTACCAGACTCCCGACGGGTTCTCTTCCGACGGCAAATCGCTGACCGTGAGAACGACATGATTGCCAACTGATTCCGGGTCGGCCTCGGGGGTGACCTGGACACCACCGACGTGGCAGGCAACCGTGTAGCCGAGCGATCGCAAGAGTAGGGCGAACCCGCCGTTCAGGTGGTAGCAGTAGCCGCCGCGACCGTGCAGGGCAATGCGCTCCACCGACTCGACGGGATCGATCCCCCACGCCTCGCCGGCGTGCAGCCACATCGTCTCGTACGGGATCCGTTCCGCCTGGCGACGATGGAGACGCTGGAGCGCCTCGACAGAGGGCGGCTCGGCGTCCAGCCCAAGCCGGCGAAGATACGCCGTTCGCAGTTCGGAACCGATGCGGACCTGTGATCCACCCACCTCCAAAGTCTCGCGCTCGAACCGTAGGGGCACGGTCCGATCCCGAACAGCCCACACATGGGCATCTTTTAGTTCGGCCGCCAAGCACACATGACGTGTGACCGACCACTTGCCCGCCGGGACCCATCCGTCAACCAAAGATGCCGGCGGCGCCGTCGCTCGGGGTCCCGAGGCCTGATAGATGTCGCCGGCAACGAAAGGCTGCACGCTGCAAGGGACACCGCGATCCGCTCGCCGTCTATGCCGACTACCAGGTGGGCGCCGCCGAGTTCCCGCACCAGTGCTTGAAGGCGGTGCACATGGCCGAGACGACCGTGTTGGCGAGCTGTTTGTGGCCCTCGGTGTTGGGATGCACCCAAGTGTCGTTCAGGAAGACCCACGAATCGCCTCCAGGCGGTTGGTGGCTGGCCCAACCATCGGGAACAGCGAAGGTGATAGCGGCTGATTTCCCGGTTTGTTCCCCGGCCAGGTTCACCTGATTCTTGATGTTGGCGTTGGCGAAATCGATGATGGCCTGAGCCTGGTCCCATTGACTCGTCTGTACACGCGGGTTTCCCTCCGTGGGGAGGGACTTGCTGGTACAGGCCATGCCTTGCGCGGGGCCGACGAAGACATTGGGCAACGGTTGCCACGTCCCGAAACTCCAGGGACACTCCGCCGGATAGCCGAGCACCACCACGTGGTTGCCGTTGTCGAGCAGCGCCTTGTAAATGTTGCGTAAGTGGGAGCCCTGGTCGTTGGCGAGCCATCGATTGCCAAAACAGGTCACCACTCCGTCGATGCCGTTCCTCTTTCCGAGATACGGCGGCGCGGCTTCGCCGTTCACGATCGTCGAACTTGCGCACTGGCCCACGGAGGCGGGCCAGACCTCGACGTAGTCCGATAGCAACGGGTTGGCGCCCAGGGTCATCACCACGTAGCTGTCTTTGATCTTGGTCAGCTCAGGGTTGAACGCGCCGCCGGTGTCCCAGTTGGCTGGCGTCGAGCCGGTCATTGCCCAGTCGTACACCGCGGCGGCACTCGCAGGATTCTGCGCCCCGGCGATGACGTAGGGATAGGCGATGGTCGGGGCTCCGGGGCGCTTGACCCAGGGTCCAGCATCCCATGGCTTGCCCCTCTCGTTGTTATCGGAGCACCGGTCGTCTACCGTGCCCTTATCGACGGGTTGACACACCTGCAGGCTGTTGTTGCCGATCCACCCGTTGGCCATGGATTGGTCGACGCCACACTTGATGAAGTCCTTGAAGGTACTGGCGTTCCCCTCAACGCCGCAATAGCCGAATCCGGCAGTCACGGAATCGCCGAGAAAATAGACGCTCGCCGCATTTTGAGGGCCCGGGTACCAGTTTACCGTCCAATGGGGCTCCGGATTCCTACTGCTGAGGCCATTCACCGTCGAGGTGGTGCAGGTGAGGTTTCGACCCGGGAGGGATGGATCGAGCCTCACGACCACACACGAGAGATCGGTGGTCCCGGGCGTCCAAGGAACCAATACGTGGCCCTCGACGGCATAGCCGCTGTAACCAGATGCTCCCGCCCCGCTCAAGTTGATCTTGTAGCGGAACCACAATTCAGTGTCGTATGCCCCCACTCCGGCGAAGTTGCTCGCCGTGTAGCAGAAGTTCTGGGAACTTGAAGGTGAAACGGTCTCCGGTCCAGCATCGCCACATTTTTTGTTCCCCTCGTGGACGTTGAAATAGTCACGGTTCAGTTGGACGCCGGGACCGGTGATGAGTTGGCCAGCCACCTTCGTGTCATTGACGGGCGCAGACTGAGCGACGGTTGCCGATCCCAGAGTTATCACTCCGGTGAGTAGGAGGATCGCCGTGCTGGCTAGGGCGACGAGTCGACGGTGCATGGGCGCTCCAAGAAGGGGAGACTCCCTCCCCGCTCTGGATTGAAGGAGGTGAGGACTTTGGAGGGTAGCGGCAGTTTAAGTGCCCGGCAACAGTCATATGGGGAGTGCTGTTCGGCCAGCCTCGCCCACCTTGTCGTCTAATGGCAAGTCCTCGGCAATAGGGCCAAAGCCTGTCGACTACTTCACCAGTTGGTCGAGCGAGTCCTTGCTGGCCGAAAAGACCGATGAGTCGCTGTAGTAAGAGACGTTTACCCGATAGACATCCCCCTTGAGCATGTCGAGCACTACGGCATACGGCAGCGGAAACGGGGCAGTGCCGTTCACCAGATCGGCCTTGACCGAGTAGGTCCCCATCGTCAATTGCACCTGACCGGTGGGGACGGCGTACTTGGCGGAGACATGAACTGTGAACTCCGGTGCGGGTCCCGCTCCCTTGTCAAACGGGTTCGCCGAGGAAGTGACTTCGGCGGTGGTGGCGGCCACGGTCACGGTCTGACCGCCATTGAGGACGTCCTCACTGGACGCAAAATCGAACGAGGAACCCAAATAGGCGGCACTGACTCGGTGCTGACCAACAGTCAGATCCGTTACCGACGCGCTCCGGGCGTTATCACCTACAAGCGTCACTGGCGGTCCGATGGGTTTTCCGTCCACCCCGAACTGGACATCGCCAGGCAGATCTGTCGCGCCGTCGCCGGTGGCAACCGATGCAGTGAACGTGAGTGGCTGTCCGTACTCGGAGTTCCGGTCTGACGAGACGACCGTCGTCGTGGTTTGCTTCCCTTTCCTGACGTCTTGGCTCAAAGGTTGCGAAGCGCTCGCCACAAAGTGGCCGGTGAACGGGATGTATTGGGCAGAAACATTGTGGGTGCCGGGTGTCAAGAGACTCAGGTAGAAGCCCGCCCTCAGCCGGATGGTGGCCGTTCCATTATTGGGATCGATGGCGTGGGCATCAGCGACCGGCTGGCCGTCAATCGAGAACTGGACCCTTCCCTCGACGCTCGCATGTTTGGCCACCACAGTCGCGGTGAAATCGACTGGTCCACCAGGATCCGATGGGTTTGCCGATGACTGCAACGATGTGGCCGTCGAGGCGCCCTGTACCGTTACACCGCCGCTAACCGTCCCGCTGCTTGGTGCAAACGAGCCCGCTGGGAGGTACGAGGCGGTCACCGCGTAGTTCCCGAGATCCCGGTACATGTTGTCCGCCTCGGACTGCGCCTTGCCGTTCACTACGTTGACCGGCCCACCAATGGCCCTACCGCCCATGTCGAAGCGCACAGTTCCCGTTGGTTTGTCCGGCGCGCCGAGAGCAGCTACCGACGCGGTGAACGTGACGGGCTCTCCAAATTCCGGAGTGTTGGACGACGAGGTTACCGAGGTTGAGGTGGCCAGCCCGCTTCCCTCTACCTTTTGATCGAAAGTCACGACGTTACTTTGGGCAAAGGTGTCATCACCGACGTAGAGGGCAAACATCTGATGGGTACCCGGCCCTAACGGCTTGGGCATCGTCACGGTGGCCTTGCCATCGATCAACGGGGCCGAAACGCGCTTGGCCAGGTCGTTGTCTGCTCGCACGAAGATCTCGCCGTTGGGCGGCGATGGGGCGACGGACGTGACGACGACCGTGAAGCTGAGAGGCGATCCGGCGGGCGACGGGTTGGCGCTCGGAGTGATGGCCAAGTGAGTGGGAGTCTTGCCCACCTGGAGTGAGACGTCCCGCTGGCTCCCCTCGTAGAATTCGTCGCCCATGTATTGGGCCACGACCTTGTGAGGGCCAGCAGCCAGGTTCGACAGCTGCAGCACCGCGGTCTGCTTGCCATCTCGGTTGGTCAGTGCGACAGCTCCCATAGACCTGGTGTTGTCGATGAACGTCACGGTCCCTGTCGGGACTAACTGGTGGAAGGCCGAGGGTGACGACGGAACGGTCACGGTAAAGGTCACCGGCTTGCCTTCCTCCGACCGGACAGTGCTGCTGTGCAACTCGAGTGAGGTCGGAATCGTCGCCGGGTGGGCGACGACAACGACTTTTTGGGTGGCGTCTATGCCTGCGGCCTCGGCGAAGAGTTCGTGGATCGGCTTCGATGGGTCAGGGTCGACGGAACCAGGTGTACACGTGGGCGCGACAGTGCCCTGAGGGGTGCACGTTCCATTCGGACCGAGATTGAGGGCTGCGTGGCCAGAGAGGTCACTGACATTGCCGAACTCGTCCACGCCTTCGACGGTGATGGCCGCAGCCTTGTCTACGATCATGTCCTTAGGGGCGAGGGTCAAACGAGCCACTGGGCCCTGAGTGATGTGGATGCCCGCCGCCGCACCGGTGATGGACTTGTCCTCCGTGTCATTGGCTGTGATGGAGAGATCCGTGGCCTTCAGAAATCGGATCACGGAACGAAAGGTGTGGGACCCTCGGTCGGCCGCCGTGAACCGGTAGTCCACCGGGAGTGCCCCCGGCGTCGAACTGGTGAAGTGCACTGTTCCCCGGTATGAGATTGCCGTCTCACCCGCCGAGTCCTTGGCCGTCACCGTTGTGTCGTAGGTGCCGCCCGCCGTCATCGTCTTAACGATGTCGACGGACAACGATGCCGCCGGACCCGAAACCGCGTTGGGGGTGATTGCAATTTGGGCCGGACCCGAGTGAGGAATGGTTACTATCTTGGCGTCAGGGGTGACAAAGCTCGAGCCGCCACCGCCGCCGCCGCCGTCACCGGTTTCCGACCCGGCTCCCCCACCGCCTCCGAAGTAACCGCCCCCGCCTCCGGCGCCGCCGTTGGAGCCTTTGGGAATGATGCCAACACCACCGCTGCCGCCGTCGAATCGCTTACCATCCTTCCCGTCGCCCACCAATATGCTGGCGTTATGGCCGCCGGATCCCCCGTGGGTCAACGTTCCCCCGAGGCCGCCTCGCGGGGTTCCGAGCGACCCATCGCCGTTCTGTCCGTCAAGGGTACCGGGGGGATTCTGAGGACCGCCGGCAGTTTCTACACCTGCGCCGCCGCCACCGCCGCCGGCAATCACCAGAGCACCGCTGGGTCCCTGCACGTACGAGAACCCGCCCCCTCCCCCGCCGCCTCTGGCCCCGTCTCCTCCGCCGTTGAATCCCCCGTCTCCGCTATTGGGTAGCTTGCCTCCACCACCGGCAGAGTGGCCCTGGCCACCAACGCTGATGAGGAGCCTCTCCCCGGCGCTGACGTCGACGTGTCGCGCATCGACCTCGATGCCAGGACCGCCGGGGCCTCCGTTGTGTCCGCCACCGCCATTTCCTCCGCTGGCGATGACGTTAAGCGACCCAACACCAGCTGGGACGGTGTACGTCTCCACCTTGCCGGTGTAGGTGAACACGTGGGTACCGGTTGCTCCGGTGGTTACGGGAGGGGCAACGGTCGAGGCGGCTGCTGCCGCTCCCATCATCGAAATACCAATGGCCAATGCGGCCAGAGCCGTCCCCAGGGCCCGGCAAAGTGGTTTCATCGAGATCGGCTCCCTCGCATCGGTCGCGGTGAATGACCCATCGCGTGGTCTGCCTCGTCCCACTTGACGTGCGCTCGACAATGGTTACTATACACCGTTCAGCACGGTCCGGCATGGGGCGAGAGCATTCGAGACCCCTGGGTTCGAGCCCATCGTTACAACTTGTCGGTGTCTCCAGCTTCCGTGAGGCGGCCCTTCCGGGCCGGTGAACTGCTCCACATCGGCGCCCACGAGCCACGGTACGCCGGCCAAAGGAATAGCGATGTGGCCAGGGCCGTTGAACTGAACATGGCGCCAGGTCACACGATTACCATCTCCCCCGCCCTCGCTCACGTGGAAGTCCGGCTCGGCGACCGGCTTCTCGCCACGTCCGACCGGGCCATGAAGCTCGACGAGACCGGGCTGCCCGACCGCTATTACCTGCCGCGGGACGACGTACGGATGGATTTCCTGCGGCTCACGACGTTCCGTACCACGTGTCCGTTCAAGGGTGAGGCGTCATATTGGTCCCTCGACATCGACGGAGAGATGCACGACGGCATCGCGTGGAGCTACGAGACGCCGATCGCTCAGGCCACCGATGTGACAGGGATGTTGTCCTTCTACCCGGACCGTACCGAGGTCACAGTCGACGGTCAGTCGCTTCGAGACTGACCCACCTGTCGGGCTCGACGGCCACGACCCCTTTTCGTCCCGCCGGTTCAGTCCACGAGCCGGTCGAGCAGCCAGCTCGGCCCGACGACCTCGGCGTTGGCCACCCGGACCCGCTCAGCCAATTCCCGGTCGGCCGTGACCACGATCACCTCGAGGTGTGCCCCCGCAATGGTCGCGATCGTGTCGTCGCCCTCGCCGGGCGCGTGCACAACCTCGACGCCGTCGACATCAGCTTCGTCGGCTCCCGCCCGGGCTTGGCCCTCGAGTACGAGTGTCACCGGCGGTTCCAATCGTCCCGCCGCCACCGTTGCCCGCACTCGTGCGGTGAAGCGCCGCGTCGCGCCTGGCCGATCCCGCCACCAGCCCGTTGGCCGAGACCCGATCACGTTTGCGACGTCGATCACCAGCATCGGACCAGCATTGCCGATTCGTACGTGCCGTTGTTGAGTCCCTGACGTACGACCTGACCGTGACTCGCAGCTGAGGACGAGCCAGATTCTGTGGGAACAAGCTCGCTCGGGTGATCGAGCGGCGAGCTAATTGTTGCGGTGTGCGATCTGGAAGACGTTGCCGAAGTTGTCACGGACCATGGCACGCCTATCCCCGTAGGGGGTGTTCAGAGGCTCTTCCAGGCTCGCAGCACCGGCAGCTAGTGCTCGCTGGTAGACATGGTCGGCGTCATCGACGTAGACGTAGAGAAAGGCGGGAAAGAGCTCGCGCTCACCCGCTTCGCTCACCATGATCAGTGAGTCTCCGACTTGGATCTCGGCCGGGCGGTCGGCGTGGACTTCGCCCGTGGCATCGAATACGTCGCGCAGAAAGTTCACCTGGGCAGTCACGTCGCTAACGACCATCCGTGGCGTCACCGAACGAAATCCTGAGGGCATGCCTGAGTATCTCACCCCCGGCTTCGCCCGACGAACGGCCTAGGCATGCTTCATCATGCCAACCCGGAAGGGGGACTCCTATCCGAAGCTCATGGCTCAGGAGGCGAGGCCGATCCGGGCCGATGCCGCTTCATGGGCGCTGAATCTGTATGAGTAGCCCCGCCGACGCTGAACTCCCACGAGTGCCGGTCCATCAGATGGGTTCCCGAGAACGGCCAGCATCCAATACGAACGGTCTCCACCGGCAACGTCTTTCGTGGTGGGAAACCACTGGGCGGTCGGCAACCCGTCTCGCAGGGCGCGGCGCGCCACCTCAGGCAAGGGGTCGTCGATCACATCGAAGACGGTGTCAGTAGCTAGTGGGGCTGGATCGTGGCCGAGCGGTGGCTCCATCCAAGTGCTCAACACGTTCAGGTCATTGGCAGAGGCTTCAACCGCGTGGGCAATGAGACCAGGGTCGGGTGCTCTAGACCCTGCGAGTCGAAGCTCCACCACGAGTTCCGAGTGATCGACTTCTTGGAATACCGGTTGTGCTGCGAAACCAGTCGCGCTCGCCACTTCGGCCATCACGACCTCGAGTGCGTCGGCCATATCAGGTACTGCAACACGGAGTTTGCTCGTAGACGTCATTGCTCTCCTCCTGGAATCGACATTGCGTCGCCTGGGCGTTTGGGCCGACATATGTCACGCTACGCCCCGAAAGTGACCGTTCCCTGACGGACACGAGGCAGTGAGCTGAATTCTCATGAGGGCAGCAGAGCCTTGTGAACTGCGATGATGGCGCCGACCCCCAGGTCCCAAGGGTGGAGTCTCGACTCGTTTCCCTGTGGATTCGATCGACACACAGCCAGGCAAATGGGCCGTCCAGGGCTTCCGCTCGTAGGCTTCTCAAATCCAAGGCGGCGAGATCGAGACTCGCACGGTCCACCACATGATCAGGCGACGGCGTGGTCGCGGTGGGGCAGCACCCATCCGGGTCGTGGGAAGTGACACGTGTACCCATTTGGATAGTGCTCGAGGTAGTCCTGGTGTTCAGGCTCTGCTTCCCAGAATGGCCCCGCCGGCGTGACCTCGGTGACTACCTTGCCGGGCCACAACCCTGAGGCCTCGACGTCCGCAATCGTGTCCTCGGCCACGAGGCGCTGGCCCTCGTCGAGGTAGAAGATCGCCGATCGGTAACTCGCTCCAATATCGTTTCCCTGGCGATCGGCGGTCGTCGGGTCATGAATCTGGAAGAAGAACTCGAGGAGATCACGGTACGAGATCTGCTCCGGATCGAACTCGATTTCAATGGCCTCGGCGTGGGTTCCATGGTTTCGGTAGGTGGCGTTGGCCACATCGCCTCCGGTGTAGCCCACTCGTGTGGAGAGTACGCCCGGACGCTTCCTGATGAGGTCTTGCATCCCCCAGAAACAACCGCCCGCCAGGATGGCCTTACTCGTCGTATCGCTCATTGGTCCGTACCTTCCTGTGTCAAATGGTCATCAAGGACATGCCGATAGTTCCCGTAACCCTCGCTCTCGAGATCCTCGTAGGGCACGAATCGAAGTGCAGCCGAATTGATGCAGTAACGGAGGCCCCCTTCCTCGGCGGGGCCGTCGTCGAAGACGTGACCGAGGTGGCTGTCTCCCTGGGCCGAACGAACCTCGGTCCGGACCATCCCGTGGCTGCGGTCTACTGTCTCGACGACGTTTTCAGGCTCCAAGGGAACGGTGAAGCTTGGCCAACCGCATCCACTGTCGAACTTCTGCTTCGAGGCGAAGAGTGGCTCACCCGACACGATGTCGACATAGATCCCCGCCTCCTTCTTGTCCCAGAACTCGTTGTCGAAGGCGGGCTCGGTAGCACCCTCCTGGGTGACCGCCCGTTGTCTGGCGGTCAGTTTTGCGATGGTCGCTGCCTGCTTGCTCTGTGGCTCTGCCACCTGCACTCCTTTCGCCGAGGTCGAACTCCGTCAGAGGGCCTGATGTGCGGGGTTCACTAACCCAATTCTAGTCGGAGCTCTGCTCTTGAGCACTGGGCCGGAGCATCGGGCCGTGCTGGGCGTACCTCTCGATTCTGGCTCGCCGACGCTCACCTCACCCCATCGTCGGCGCGAATGCGACTTCGCCGTTCTGCAATGACTGCCCGGCTCTTGAGGGGCTTATGCCCCTCGGTATAGCTTGCAGAGAATGCCTCCTGACGGCGCCGGTTCGGGCTACTGACATGATCCGACTTATCGCAGCCATCGATGTTCGACGGGGCATCGCGACCGACTCGGGCATCCCGTGGAAGCTTCCCGGCGACACTGCCTACTTCCACGATAAGACGACTACAGGCCTCATCCTGATGGGTTGGGCAACCTACAAGGAATTCGCTGCGCCCCTGCATGACCGAGACAACTTCGTACTGTCGGATCATCCTGGGCCATTGCGCACGGGCTTTCGAGCGGTCGGCAGCCTGGACGAACTGGCGATTGAGAATCCCGACGACGACATATGGGTCATTGGCGGCGCCGCGGTGTATGCGGAGACGATCGCCGAGGCGGACGAACTTTTGCTGACGCAGGTCGCCGGTGACTTCGATTGCACCAAATTCTTCCCGCCATACCAAACTGAATTTCGTCTGGCCACGCAGAGCGACGATCGCCAGGACGGGGAGATCACCTATCGGTTTGAGACGTGGCGACGCCTTGCATCGAAGCCGAAGTCCTAAAGACTGAAACGGGTCTGACGCGAAAGACCAGGAGTCAACGCGGCGTGCAGTTTGCTGCTTCGGCTCGACGTCCATCGGGTGGCTGTAGTGAACTTGGACCCATGACCAAGAGGCTCGAGATCTCCCGTGACATCGCCGCTCCGCCCGAACTGGCCTACGCCGCCATCTCGAACGTGACTCGCATGGGCGAATGGTCCGAGGAATGCCATACCTGCGAGTGGCACGAGGGCCACGACGAACCGGTCGTCGGCGCTACATTCGACGGCCACAACCGCCACGGTGAACACGAGTGGACCACACAGGGGAGGGTTATCGAGGCCGACCCCGGCCGGGCGTTCGCCTTTGAGTGCTCAATGATGGACTTCCACTACTCGACCTGGGGGTACCGCATCGAGCCGACCGAGTCGGGATGCCGGGTGACCGAGTGGAACGAGGACCTGCGGCCTGAGTCGGCCATGGAGTTGAGCAAGCAGATCTCTGGTGTCGATGACCGCACGGAGCGAAACTATCGGACCATGAGCGGCACCCTCGAGCGCCTCGCCGCCGCCCTGGAGCACTAATCGGCTAGGTCCTCGCGATTCGTCCCCATGGCGGGCACAGGCGACGAGCGGGTCGTCTGGGCCGCGCAATTCATGATCTGGTCCCGGTGCCCGGGTAGTGCATGCTCGGTCGCCGACCGGGCGACGAGGGGACACTGCTTGAGGGGGCTGTATGTGGGTCATTAACGTGGAATGCCATGAGCCATGCCGCGGAAATGACCGCCAATGCCGTGCGGCGATTCGGGCTCGGGTTGGGCCGATGAGCGACTCCAGCCAAACCGTTGCCGAGTTGATCGTGGACTGCCTCGAATCCGAAGGCGTCACTCACGTATTCGGGATCCCCGGCGAGGAGAACATCCACCTGGTCGATGCCCTTTCTCGTAGTTCAATTCGCTACGTGCTCGTCCGCCACGAGCAGGCAGCGTCGTTCATGGCCGAGACCTATGGTCGCCTGACCGGACGCGCCGGAGTGTGCTCGGCCACCCTCGGCCCGGGGGCGATCAACCTACTCCTCGGTGTAGCCGATGCCACCACCAACTCCACCCCGGTTGTGGCCCTGAGCGCTCAGGTGGGGATGCATCGCAGCTTCAAGGAGTCGCACCAGGGCGTGGACCTGGTGTCCATGTTCGCGCCAGTGACAAAGTGGTCGGCCCTCGTCGCCACGCCCGAAGCCACTCCCGAGATGATGCGCAAGGCGTTCAAGCTCGCCCAGACCGAGCGCCCCGGTGCCGTGTATCTGGCCGTTCCCGAGGACGTGGAGCAGGCGGAAGCACCCCAAGACGCCCGACCGCTCGAAGTCAACATACCGCGCACCGACGAACCATCCCGGGGCCAGGTGACCAGAGCGGCCGCCCTTCTCGATGCGGCCACCAATCCCATCGTCCTCGCCGGCCACGGTGCCACCCGAGCAGGAGCGGGCGGATCACTCCTCTCTTTTGCCGAGAAACTCGGCGTGTCGGTGGCCACGACCTTTCACGGGAAGGGCGTCTTCCCGGACGACCACCCCCAAGCGCTCGGAGCCATCGGGTTCATGCGCCACGACTACGTCAATTTTGGCTTCGACAAAGCTGACCTCATTGTCACCGTCGGTTATGAATTGCAGGAATTCGACCCTGTGCGCATCAACCCTCAGGGCGACAAAGAGATCATCCACATCCACCGCTTCCCGGCTGAAGTGGACCGGCACTACAACGTGTCCGTCGGGCTGCAGGCCGATATCGGACGCAGCCTTGACGCCCTGGCCGAAGCGGTCGATCGACGGTTCCGGCCCCCGGCGGAAGAGCTGAGGATCCGCGGGCTGCTGGTCGAGGAGCTCGATCGAGGCCGGGCCGATGATCGCTTCCCGTTGGCGCCGGCGCGCATCGTCGCCGATACTCGCGCTGCACTCGGTCGTGACGACATCGTGTTGGTTGACACCGGGGCACTCAAGATGTGGATGGCTCGGCTGTACCCGACGTTTGCCCCGAACACCTGTCTGATCTCGAACGGTCTGTCGACCATGGCCTGGACCGTGCCGGGCGCCATCGGGGCGAAGATCGCCCGACCCGAGCAGAAAGTGCTGGTCGCGACGGGCGATGGTGCCTTCTTGATGAACTCACAGGAGATCGAGACTGCGCTGCGGGAGCACATCGCCATGGTCATCCTCATCTGGGTGGACGATGCCTACGGCCTGATCAGCTGGAAGATGGACCTCGAGCTTGGCCACGATATGGACACGACGTTCGGCAATCCTGACTTCGTCGCCTACGCAGAGAGCTTCGGCGCAACGGGATACCGCATCACCAGTGCAGACGAGCTGCTGCCCATGCTGCAGGCTGCGCTCGCAGCAGACACCGTTTCCGTCATCGCCTGTCCAGTCGACTACACGGCCAATCTCGAGCTCATCCGCTCACTCGGTGAGCTCGACGAGGCCGTTTCGTAGCCAGCTAGGACCCGATCGGTCAGCTCCCGCCGTTGCGTCGCCTGCCACGATCAACGACGGGCGCTCACCGAGGAGAGGTGACCCATGAGTGCAATCGACTACCTCAGTAGCACGGACACCGTGCACATTGCCACCGAGCTTCCTGACGGAGGCGAGATCGTGACCCCTATCTGGGCGGTCGTAGTGGACGGCACGCCATACATCCGTAGCGGCTATGGCCCCCAATCTAAGTGGTACCTCCGCGTCCAGCGCACGGGCCGGGCCACCTTCATCGATGGTCTCCGCCGCTATCCCGTGACTATCGAGAACCTAAACGACGAAGCGATAAAGCACGACGTGGACGCGGCCTACCGGACCAAGTATGTCGGCCAGGGAATGGCCCTGCGCCAAGTCGTCTCGGCGCAGGTGCGCGCCTACGCCATGCGAATCACTCTCCAGTGATCAGTTGGTAGTGAAGCAGCGATCGGCGGAACGGGACGGGGTTACGAGATCGAGGCTCGGATGGCCCACCAGCTCAGATGCCGTTGAGTGCCCACGCTACGGACGGCTGCGAGCCACGACCGTCGCTGGTCGTCTTCCCGTGGTTGTGCGTTCGAAGCCTCAATGTCCAGCGGCCTGGCCGCCGTCGATGTGCAGGATCTCACCCGTGACGAACGTCGCCCGTTCGAGATAGAGGATGCCGTCCACAACGTCGCTGATTTCGCCCATCCGGCCGAGAGGGTGGGCGTCATCCATGCCCTCATAGGATGCCGGGTCGTACATCGGGGTCATGATGACTCCTAGGGAGACGGCGTTTACGCGGACGCCGCGTGAGGCGTACTCGATGGCCAACGACCGGGTCACGGCCGCCAGCCCGCCTTTGGTGAGGGACGCCAGTGCCGCGGGTCTCTTGCTGTCCGGCTGGTCGACCAGGCTCGTGCTGACGTTGACGACGTGGCCGCCGCCCTGGGAGAGCATCTGACGGATGACGGGCTGGGTGATGTGAAAGAACCCGGTCAGATTCACCGCTGTGATCGCCAGATAGTCGTCCACGGTGTAGTCGGTGAAGGGCTTGCCGATGAAGATCCCCGCGTTGTTGACGAGTGTGTCGATCCGGCCGAACCGATTGATCGCCCGTTCGACTACCAGCTGAGCACTCTCGGCTTCGGCGATGTCCCCCTGGACGGTGAGGAAGTCGGACTCGTCGGCGGGGTTGATCGAGCGTGAGGTAGCGACGACCGCGTATCCGGCGTGGCGAAACGCAGCCACGAGGCCTTCCCCGATTCCCCGAGAGGCGCCGGTGATGACCGCGACCCTCGTGCT
>DATMMO010000215.1:0-3409 GCA_035569695.1 Acidimicrobiales bacterium
GGGGCTGCTGAGTGAGTGCGTGGCGGCGGGAGGCCTGCTGGTGGTCTACCGGAGCACTCACCTCGATCTCGGCCAGACGGACCTCTTCCTCCGCCTCAACGAGGCCCGCTCGCTGGCGGCACTCGACGCGGCCGGTCTGGATGTCGGCATGTGGGTACGCCGGAGCGCTCGCTTCCTCCTGGGGGGATCCTGGCTCCTGGTGGGCGACCTGGTGGAGGTGCGCTCTCTCGAGGAGATCGAGCGCACCCTGGACGAGTCGGGCTGTCTCGACGGCATGCCGTTCATGAGCGAGATGGTCGCCCTCTGCGGGCGGCGCGCGCGGGTCTTCCGGTGCGTGGACAAGATCTACGACTACGGCCGGAGCAAGACCCTGCGACGTCTGAAGAAGACCGTGTTGCTCGCCGGGCTTCGGTGCGACGGCAGCGCACACGGCGGATGCGAGGCCGCCTGCTACTTGCTATGGAACCAGGCCTGGCTTCGCCCGGCCAATCCCCACGGCGTCGGCCACCGGGGCCGCCGGGGCGACACTCCGCGGCATGCAGGCCTCGCCCGTCGCGACGGACGCGCAGCGCCTACCGATGGCAACGGAAGTGGCTGCCCGAGTACCAACGGCGGCGGGAAGAGCACAAGCCGCTACACGTGCCAGTACACTCAGTTGGTTGCCGCAACTATGCCGCTCCGTCCCTGGGACCTGCGCCAAGACATTCGCCCTCTCTTAGCTGGTAATGTGACAGCAACGGCTTTCGGTGTGGCCATACTGACACGGCTCTTCAACGCAGTCCAACGAATCCGGGGTGGTTCCGGTTTTCCCGCCATGTCCCAAAGCACCTTGAAGAAAACCCCCTCCATGGCCCACGGCCTCGTGATTGGCGAGCGGGTGCGTGTTCTCAGCCGCGCACAGATCGCGACGACCCTGGACGCCACCGGTCGCAACCGCGGCCTCTGGTTCGACCCTGATATGACCAAACACTGCGGCCGATCACACACGGTGGCGAAGCGAGTCGAACGCATCATCGACGACGCCTCCGGCAAGATGATCGAGCTCAAAACGCCTTGCATCGTGCTCGAGCGAGTCGACGCGTCGGGCGAGTTTCTTCGGTTTTGCCCCCAAAATGAACACATCTTTTGGCGGGAAGGCTGGCTCACGCCTGACGACCTCACGCCCGGTCATCACGGCTCCCAACACTCGGCCATCGTGACCCCAACAACCCCGAGGACAGGTGGCCACCGATGAACCGGACACCGCTCGCCACCCTCGTCATCCTGTGCGTCGTCGCAACTGCGCCCTCTCCGTTGGGGTCCGAAGAGTTCAATTTCTCCTTATCCGGAGAGAGCACGCTATCCGTTATCCAAGGCTCCAGCGCAACCGAGATCGTGACGGCGACCCGCTCGGCCGGGTCGCCTGAGCCAGTCGAGTTCGCCGCGGCAGAACTCCCGCCTGGGGCCACGTATTTGTTCTCGACCGCGGTCTGCCGCCCCAACTGCACGAGCGTCCTAACGATCCGAACCACCGGAGCGACTCCTCCCGGCCGCTATCAGGTCAACGTCACCGCGATAGGTGCGGGCCGGACACGATTCGCGCCCTTAACTCTCGATGTTACTCCGGGGCCGGCGCCGCTCACCGGACTCTTCGACAACTACAATCGCGTCGTGACAAACCTCTCCACTGTGATCCACACCGGTCCTTCGACCAGAGCTTCCGCGGTCGGTACGCTTCCCGCGGGAGTGGTAGGAACGATCGTCGATGGCCCGATGTCAGCCGACGGCTCCGTCTGGTGGAACGTGACCTACGACACTGGGCTGACGGGGTGGACTTCACAGCAGATACTCACGAAGGAGTCGGCGGCAGTCGCGCTCCGTGGCGATTGCTCCTCTGAAGGGGGGCTGACCGGCCGTACCGATCTTATCTTCTGCGAGCCGTGGGAAGACCCCGCGTGGTGGCAGAACGGATACGTCGCCGAGGGCGAGAAGACTCGACCTCGCCCAGCGACCCCGGGACGGGTCGCGCGGACTCTGCTGACCTCTGTCGGCTGCATTTCCGGGATGTGTCTCGAGGTCCGCATGCGCAAGGGTGAGGCGGGAGCTCTGGCCGTACATTGGCCCCTCGCCGCCGTTCGGCAACACCCAGAGGAACTTTTCTTGCGTTACTATCTCAAGCTCGGTCCCGGTTTCGACCCGAACGTCTGTGGTCCCGATGGCTCGGTCGTTGACTCCGGTGGAAAATTCCCGGGTCCCGCAGATGTGCGAACCAACGCAGATCCCGGCGGTCAGTGCGGAAATGGTGGCAACCCGTCTGACGGTCTCCACTGCTGGTCGCTGCGATCCAAGTTTCGCAATTGCTATGGCGGATCCTCCGGTTCGGCGTGCGCCACGCGGGGGGCCACTATTCGCTTTGGTCACTACGCATACTTCCCCGGTAGTCTCGACTTCTGGGGTGTCTCAGGATACTGGGACACTCACCCTTACGATCAATCGACCGGGGCGGGAGGCACTTGCCGCACGGTGGCTAGCAACATGTACTGTGGCATCGCCGGCGGTGGACTGCTCACGGAACGTTGGTATCGAATAGAGATGCACGTAAAGATGAACTCGCCCGGTCGGGCCGACGGTATCCTTGAGGGATGGCTAGATGGCCAGAAAGTTTTCCTTAAGTCCAACATGATCTACCGACTCCCGGGTCACGACGACCTGCACGTTCGGACGATGTGGCTCAACGTTCACACCGGCGGTGACTACCCGAATGGCAATTGCCGCGACCAGAAGGTCTGGCTCGACCAAATGGTGCTGGCCGCCAGCAGTCCCGTCGGCGCCTGGAAGCGCTAACTCCAGGGCGAGGCTCTACTCCCGAGCGCTATGGGAGCGTTGCCGATACCACGCGCAGCTTATGTAAGCCCTCGTTAAGCCCTTCGATGCAAGACGTACGTATCGCGTCATTTTCGAACAGGTACTCTCGCTTCGACGTGCACTCTATGAGTCGCCACCGCACTGCCATGACCTGCTTGTTCTGAAGTTCCAGCAGCGGATCCGGGAACTTGGACGTGAGGATAATGAGGTTCGTGCCCTCCCAGGCCCCACGCAGGAACCGATAGGCGTCGAGCAAGTACTTGACGGCGCTGGCCGTCGAATCCGGGTCGCGCGATCCATTCAAGAGAGCCAGTCCTCGTTCATATGCTGGAAGCGCCGCCCGAATCTGTGACGTAACCACCTTGGGGTCCTTCACACCCGTGAAGAGCGGTGAATCCTTGAGATTTCCTTCCTGCGCTCCAGCAGACGCGGCAGCCATTGCGACGACGGCGACCGCCAAGCTGAAGCATCGAATCCCACGGAAGAAGTGCCGTCCCCAGTCCACTTCGACTCCCCCTTGATCCGTAACTACGGCCGCCGCACTGCGTCGTCGGCCGCACCCGAA
>DATMMO010000216.1:0-7174 GCA_035569695.1 Acidimicrobiales bacterium
CAGCCCGCCCAGCATCGCCGTGCAGCCCAAGCCTTTCGGGGGCTCGCTGACCCTCAATGACGTGCAGGACCCCGTGGTCATCGATCTGGCCACCGGCTCACCCAGCCTCCGCCTCCAGGGCATCGAGTCCCAGGTGGGGGCCACCGATCCCTCGCTGGTCGACGCCGTGCCCCTGGCTGACGGCACGCTGCTGGTCAATCGGAGCACGGGGACGTTTAACGTGCTGGGACTGGGTAACTCGATCGTGAAGACGTCAGGCGGGATCGCCCTCGGCGATCTCCCCGGTACGACGGGTGCGGCCGGGTTCGCGGCCGGCGACAACGGATACATCGTCCGCTACGCCCCCACGGTGGCCACCATCTCCCTGGTCGACCAAGCCACGGTGGCCGCCGCGGCCCGGACGGCGCCGACCCCGTCCGGCACCGGTACTTCCGTTCCCTTGTTGGGGTTCGCCGACGTGGCTGGGCAGATCCCGACCGGCTCGGGATCAACGGTGGTGGCCAACGGCGACCTGTGGACCATCACCCGGGCCAACGGGCAGGGAACACTGCAGCGGTTCGCGGCGGGTGAGCCGGGCAAGCAGCTGACCCCCTCGCAGTTCGGGTCGGTCGATCCGGTGGCCGCCCTGTCCACCGCCTCGAGCGCCTCCGGCGCAGGTGAGGTGGTGGCCGTGGCCGAGCCCACTGATATCCGGATCGTGTCGCCCGCTGCGGGGGGAGGGTCCCCACAGACCACCACCGTGCCCATCGCCGCCGGCACCCATGTGGACCAGATCGTGCCCATCGGCGGCGGCCAGGGCCAGGTCCTCTTCGCCTACCACGCGACGGGGGGTTGGCGACTGGCCGGCGTAGACCTGTCCACCGGTCAGGCCCTGCCCGTGCGGGTCATGACCGGGCTACCGGCCAAGACCACGCTGGAGTCGCCGGTGATCAACCGCGGCACCATCTACGCCATCGCCGATGACGGCTCGACCACGCCGCCGCTGGTGAAGATCGACCCCGCCACCGGGGCCGCCGCCCCGTTGCCCGGGGCCAGCTCGTACCCGGTGGCCGGGGCCGGGGAACAGACCGCCTTCGTCGATCCCGGTCTGCCCCCCCAGGTCATCTCGGTCGGGCCCCGGGTGATCATCAACAACCCCAACCGGGTGCTGGCCGTGGTGGTCTTCACCGACGGCTCCCGGCCCACCCGGGTCATCGACAAGCGCACCGCGGTGGACGTCGATCCGTCGGCCCTGCCCGGGGCCACCGGGGGCAACGCCCCGTCCAACATCCCGGCCAAGGACGTGGTGTCACAACCGCAGCAGGTCGACACCCAGCTCCGGTGCAAGACCATCAGCCAGAAGCCCCGGGTTCCCGTCCTCGACCAACCGGTGCCCTCCTCCCACTCGGTTTCGCTGTCGTGGACCTACACCCTGCTCGACAACCAGGACTGCGAGCCGACCTCCTATCTGGTCACCGTGGCCGCGGTGGCCGGCGGACCCAGCCCGGCCACCACCCAGTTCCCGGTGAACGGCCAGACCCAGTTCACCGTGCCCGGTCTCCGGCCCAACACCACGTACTCGTTCGTGGTCACCGCCCTGATCAACACCCAGTCCACACCCTCGCTCCCCCAGCAGGCGACCACCGCCCCCCAAGGGCCTGACGCCCCGCTCTCGGTGACCACGGTGGCCAATGGCAACAACGGTTGGACGGTCACCTGGAACGTCTGCCAGGGAGACGCGTGCGACAGCAACCTGCCCGCCGCCACCTGGACCGTCACCGGGTCGAGTTGTGGCAGCGGTTCACAGTTCATCGGCACCCCGCCGGTGGTCTCCGTGCCCGGCACCGGCGGTGCGGTCCAGACCGCCACCGTTCCCTTCGACCAGTTCCCCACCCTGGTCGGTGATCAGCTCAGCTTCTCGGTCCAGGGCACCAGCGCCACCGGGCTGGCCGGCGACCCCACCAGGGACGGGATCTGTACCGAGGGCTGGCGCCCAGCCAACCCCGGCCTGTTCACCGTGGTCGGCAGCGCCACGGCCGACTCGGGGGGCAGCTCGGTGACGGCCTCGCTCACTGCGTCTCCCGACCCGGGCGTGACCGCGGTGCAGGCGTTCGGGTCGGCCAACGTCAGGTTCGCCTTCTCCGTGCTCGATTCGACCACCGGGCAGACCAGCCCGCCACAGACCGTCTCTTCACCGGCCGCCACCTTCGCCGGGCTGGCCCCGGGACACACCTACGTCCCCCAGGTGGCCGTCACCCCGTTGATCTCGCCCACAGGAGGGTCGACGGTCCAGGGCGCTCCCTTTGCCACCACGGTGCCCTGGCCGTCGGGGATCACCGCCAGCCAGGTCGGTGGGATCACTGTGACCCCCGGTAACCCCGGCACCGGGACGGCCACGTTCTCGCTGGCCAACGTCTACGCCGTTCCCTCGGCCTCGGTGACGGCATCGGCCTCGGTGACCTGTGGCAGCTTCCAGGCGCCGGGCGGGAGTGGGTTGCCCGTGGCGCCGGCCGGCACCGCCGGCACCGTCACCATCTCGCTCGACCTGAACCAGGAGGGTGGGTCGTGCTCGGTGGCCTTCACCCTGTCCGACGGTCCCGGTGGTCCCTACGGCGCCGGGACGACCCAGACTTCGGGGGCCATGACGGTGAGCGCACCCGCCCTCAGTGCGACCAGCGGCAACTTCGTCGCTGTCGGTCTTCCTACCGGCATCAAGGTGACGAGCAGCTACGGGAGCGGAGGGGGCATCGGATGGGCGATCAACGTCATCCCGGTGCCGCCCTCGTGCCCGCCGGCCATCAGCGATACGCCTACCCGGACCGGCGGCCCCTGGATCGCCACGGTTAGCGTGCCGCCGTGTGCGACCGGGCCCACGGTGGACGTGCGGATCACCTACACCTATTTGGGCCAGAACGTGTCTATCGAACTGGGCAACGTCGCTGTCGTCCCGCCGGCGGTCCCGGCGCCCACGGTAACCTCGCTCAGCCCGGCGGCCGGGCCCGTGGCCGGAGGAACGGCGGTGACCATCACCGGAACCGGCTTCACCGGGGCCACGTCGGTGCAATTCGGGGCCAATCCGGGGACGGCGGTCACCGTGGTCTCCAGCACCGAGATCACCGTCACATCACCGGCCGGCGCGGCGGGGGCCGTACCGGTCACCGTGACCACGCCGGCCGGCACCAGCCCATCGGGCCCGACCGCGCCCACTTTCACGTACTCATGAGCATCCGACCCAGGCATGATCCGCGTCCCACCCCAGGCGCTGTTGCAGCATGGAAGCAACCTGGGAGGGCGTCTGTGACCGAGGAGAACCGTTGAGCGAATTTTTCGACTTCGATGCCAGCACGCAATTGCCGGCCAGTACCCAGCCGGCCAGTACACAGCCGGCCAGCATGCAGCCGGCCTCGTCCAGCTTCGCCAGCCGTTTCGAGCGGTTGGTCGAGAACGTGGGTCGGGTCATCCAGGGCAAGGACGATGTCATCAAACAGGCCGTCATCTGCCTCCTGGCCGAGGGACACCTCCTGATCGAGGACGTCCCCGGCACGGGCAAGACCTCCCTGGCCCGGGCCATCGCCGCCACCGTGGAGTTGACCTGGAACCGCATCCAGTTCACCCCCGACCTGTTGCCCTCCGACGTGACCGGCGTGTCCGTGTTCAACCAGGGGTCGATCGAGTTCGAATTCCGCCCCGGGCCCATCTTCGCCAACATCGTGGTGGCCGACGAGATCAACCGGGCCTCGCCCAAGACCCAGTCCGCCCTGCTCGAGGTGATGGAGGAGGGGACGGTGAGCACCGACGCCGTCGTCTATCCCGTTCCGCACCCGTTCATGGTGGTGGCCACCCAGAACCCCATCGATATGGAGGGCACCTACCAGCTCCCCGAGGCCCAGCTCGACCGCTTCCTCATGCAATTGTCGGTGGGCTACCCCGACCCCGATGCCGAGGCCATGGTGCTGCGTACCCAAAAGGACACCGCGCCGGTCGATTACCTGAGCCCGGTGCTCTCGGCCGCCGACCTCACCGACATGATCCACCAGGTCCGATCGACCGAGGTGTCACCGGCGATCGAGCACTACATCGTGGCCCTGGCCAACCACACCCGGAGCGCACCCGAGGTGCGCCTCGGGGTCTCTCCCCGGGGCAGCCTGGCCCTGCTCCGCGCCTCGCGGGCCCGGGCCACGGCCAACGGTCGGCCCTTCGTCACCCCCGAGGACATCAAGGCGCTGGCCCCGGCCGTGCTCGCCCATCGAATCATCCTCCATCCCGAGGCCGAGCTGCAGGGGCGCACCGCCACCGAAGTGGTGCAACGGGCCCTGGAGACCGTGCCCGTCCCCCGTACCGTGGCCGGGTGAGAACTCAGGGGACAGACAGCCGGGTGAGCACGCAGGGGAAAGAGAGGAGTGACCGGGTGAGCGCACCGGGCCGAGGCCGGATCCGATGACCCGGCTCGGCCTCGGCGCCGCCCTGGCCGGTATCGCCTTCGTCGTCGTGGGGTGGACCCTGGTGTGGCCGGCCCTGGTGGTGGTGGGGGTGGGATCCCTCGTCCTGGTCCTGGTGGCCCTGGCCTACATCGTGCGCCGGCCCCATCTGCACATCGAACGGCAGATCCACCCACCGCGGGTGTCCAAGGGCCTGCCCGCCATCGCCTTCCTGCATTTCACCAACACCGGCGCCCGCACCGTGCCCACCACCGTGGCCGTGCAGCCCTACGGCGCCCTGAACGTCGAGACGGTGCTGCCCAAGCTGCTCGGGGGCCAGTCGGGCATGCGCAGCTACCGCCTCCCCACCACCCGGAGGGGCATCTTTACCGTCGGCCCGGTCGAGATCAGCCGGGCCGACCCGTTCGAGTTCGCCCGGGTCACCCAGCGCCACGGCGGCTCCGAGCAGATCTGGGTCTATCCGCACATCATGCCCTTCCGCTCCCTCCCGTCGGGAATGACCCGCCACCTGGAGGGCCCGTCATCGGACACGGCCCCCGAGGGCAGCATCACCTTCCATCGCCTGCGCGAGTACGTGGTCGGCGACGACCTGCGCATGATCCACTGGAAATCGACGGCTCGCACCGGCCGCTTGATGGTCCGCCACAACGTCGACACCTCCCAGCCCTACACCGTCGTCCAGCTCGACCTCCGTCCCGACCGTTACTCGGAGGAGACCTTCGAGATGGCCGTCGACGTCGCCGCCTCGGCCGTGACCTGTGCCGCCGTGGGCAAGTCCCCGGTGCAGTTGCGCACCACCAATGGGACCCAGGTGGGCGGTCCCCGCCAACGCGAGCCCCAGGCCCTCCTCGACCAGCTCACCGGGGTCGGGCCCGACGCCGATGGCTCCATCGTCCAGGACCTGTTGCTGCTTCGCCGTGAGCGCGGGGGCACGGCCCTGATCGTGGTCACCGGTCGGCTCGATGCGGCCGACCTCCCGGCCGTGGCCGGGCTGCGCCGACGCTTCCAGCGGCTGGTGGTGGTTTCGGTGGCTCCGGTGGGCACGGCCGTGCCCCGGTTCCCCGGTGTCACCGTGGTGACCGGTGAGGATCACGACGCCCTGTGCGCGGCCTGGAACCTCGAGGCGGTGGTGTGAGAGGCGGTGGCGTCCCCATCCCTGGTGTGGCCGGCGGTGGTGTGACCGGCCGTGGTGTGACCGTCCGCCGACTGGTCGTGGCGGCCATCCTTCCTTTGGCCGCGGCCATGGTGTTCTGTTCGTCGGCCCCGTGGCTGCGGGCCTTAGCCCCGGCCACCCTGGTGCCGTTGTTGGTGGCGGCCTCGGTGGTCTCCATCGCCGTTCCCGTGGTGGTGGTGCGGGCCTTCGACCGCCCCGCACCCTGGTCCATCGGGGCGTCCGCTGTCCTGTTCGTGGTCCTCGCCCTGTTCGGCGTGCTGCGCCAACCTCTGGGGTTCGAGAACCTGGGCCGGGGTTTCATCCACGGTCCGGCCCGTCTGCTGTCCGAGACGCTCCCGGTCGACCATCCGAGGTTCCTGTTGGTGGTGCCGGTCGCCTTGTGCTGGCTGGTCGGTGCCATCACCGGCGAGCTGTTGGAGCGGGGCCGGTCGGTGGGTTGGCCCGCGTTGACCCCCCTGGTCGGCTTCGGGGTGGCGTTCGCGGCCACCTCGGGGGGCGTCGGCAATGACGTGGGCTGGGCCGTGGCCCTGTTCGCGCTGGACGGCGTCGTGCTGTTCAGCCGGCAGTGGCTGCACCGCGGGCCCTCACCGGTGGCACCCGATGGGGACCCGGCCCGGAGCCCTGTCCGTCCCCTGGTGTACGGCACCGGGACCCTGATCCTGGCCGGAGTGGTGTGCGCCTTCGCCGTCCCCGCCGTCCCCGCCCTCAAGGGCGCGCCGACCACGCCGACCCGCACCCCACCGGTGTCCACCGTGCAGCCGATCACCCCGACGGCCGAGATCGCCGAGCTGCGCGACACCGGAGCCCTGCACGGGCCGGCCACCCTGTACACGGTGAGCGTGAACCGACCCACGCCCGGCTACGTCTCGCTCACCGATCTCGATGCCTACGACGGGGACGTGTGGTCGTTCAACGGATCGTTCCGCCCCACCGGCGGCACCGTGCCGGTCGCGCTGGGCACGCCGAAGACCTTGAGCCAGGATCTGGTCACCCAGCGCTACACGGCGGTCAAGCCACCGGCGGTGCCGTGGATGCCGTTCATCAACCGGCCGGTGAGCGTCAATGACGTCGATGTCCAGTTCGAACCGAGCTCGGGGATGATCCTCCCCACTTCGCCCCTGGCCGCCGGGAGCCGGTTCACCCTGACCTCCGAAGCCACCGATCACACCTTGCTCACCCTGGACGCGCAGGGCCTAGCCAACCCACCGGCCGCGTCACCCGATGCCCTCGACGCCGTCGTGCCCATCGCCGAGACGGCCGCTCTGTCCAGGTACGTCACCCAGCTGGCCGCGTCGGCCAACCAGCCGGCCTCGCCCACCCTGGGGTTCTTGAAGGCGGTCGAACAGGTCTTCCGTAACAACTATCGACAGGTCCCGCCCCCGACCCGGGCCCCCACGACGACGGGGTCGACGACGGCGGGGTCGACCGCGGCGGGGTCGACCACGGCGGCTCAGCAGCCCACCGTGGGCGGCACGTCGTTCCAGGCCGTGGCCCAGGCGGTCATGGCCCAGCGCCAGGCCACCCCCGAGCAGTTCGCCACCCTGTACGCCCTCCTGGCCCGCAGCCTGGGGGTCCCCGCTCG
>DATMMO010000217.1:0-2555 GCA_035569695.1 Acidimicrobiales bacterium
AGCGCAAACCAGGCTGCCTATCCGTTCAGCATCAGCTCGGCCATGAGCTTGCTGAAGTCCCATGGGTGGAGCGTGACGCCGGGCGGCACGGACAAATGCGTAAAGCCAGGCACAGGGGCGACCGAGTGCGGCGCCGGGATCAAGCTCGACCAGCCGTTCTCATTCAACTTCGAGTACCCGACGGGTGTTGTCCAGGAGTCGGTTGAGGCTCAGCTTCTGCAGGGCGACGCGAAGAAGGCCGGTATCACCATCTCGCTGAGCCCGGTTCCTGACTCGGTCGCCTTCTCCAGGACGGTCTGCACGAAGGGCCAGTCATGCCCGTGGCAGTCCGTCTATGCCTACCTGGGTGGCTGGCAGTATGGCGTTCCGATCAACTACCCGATCGGCAATGTCATCTTCGAGTGCGGCGGGCCGTACATCGGCGGTTACTGCTCCCCGACCCTGGACAACCTCATGGTCAGTGCCGAGAAGTCGGAGAGCATCTCGGCCCTGTACTCCTACGAGAAGTTCCTGAACACCAACAACCCGGTCTGGTGGCTGCCGCTGCAGCCGTATCAGTTCTCGGCCATCAAGAACAACCTGAAGGGAACGACGGGGCAGAACGTCGGCTTCTGGGTTACGCCCGAGTACTGGTACCTGACCAAGTAGAGGTACGGACCGGAGGGCCTGTCCGCTGGTCCTCCGGTCCAGGCTGCACGTGACAGATTCGCATCGCCAAAACGCATCCGACCGACGACAGGAGTAAAAGCGTGGCCCTTGCAAGTCTCCCCGAGGACATGGCCGCAACCATCGAGGTGGCGCTGGCGGAACGCAATCGCGTCGCAGCGGTAGTCAGCGAGGCGGTCGGCGACGGCCTGAGCGACCTCTGGTTCGTCGGGGCAGGTGGGTCGCATTTTACGAGTTCGCCCGTCGGCGCCATCATGGACGCCAAGGGCAAGTCGGTGCCCACCTTCCGGGTGAACTCCAACGAGTTCGTCTATGACACGCCCGCCCGGCTGGGACCCGGGTCGCTGGTCGTCGTCACCTCGCACAACGGGACGACTCCCGAAACGATCCAGGCAATTGAGACCGCCCGCTCGCACGGCGTCCGGGCGGTGCTGGCGATATCCAGGGATCCGGAGAGCCCGCTCGCGGCAAATGCTGACGAGGCCTTCATCTATGGCAGCAAGCACGTCGTAAGCGAGCCCACGCAGATACTCCTGGCCCAGATCGGGCACTCGGTCCTGGCAGCCACCGGCGACCAGACACCGGCCGAACGCGACGAAGCGCTCGATGCTTATGCTGGCCTGAACGAAGCTATCGTCAGCGCTGTCGCCGAGTCGGACGACAACTTCGCCGCCCTGGCCGCCGCGCTCGCCGCTCAGCCGATCATTTACGTCCTTGGCGCCGGGCCGAGTGAGGATATCGCGCGCACTCTGTCCATGTGCTACCTGCAGGAAATGCAGTGGATTCACTCGGCTGCTTATAACGCCGGGGATTTCTTCCATGGCGCCTTTGAGATCGTCACCGAGCAGACCCCGGTCATCTTGTACCTTGGCGAAGACAGGTCACGCCCCATAGCCGAGCGGACGCGGGCGTTCATCCAGAAGTACACGCGTCAGGCTTGGCTGGTCGATCTGCAGGATCTGACCTTGCCCGGTATCCCGAAGGGTTACCGCGCCGAGGTCGGAGAGCTCGTGCTGGGGGCGCTTACCTCGCGCATCGCCCAGCACTTCGAGGCCACCACCGGGCACAGCTTGACCGAGAGGCGATACATGTTCAAAGTTCAATACTGATGTCTCTTGTCTGCGCAGGCGACAATGTGGTGGATGTCTACCAGGGGACCGGCAAGGCGTATCCGGGTGGGAACGCTCTCAACGTGTCCGTCGCGGCACGCCGGTCCGGCCTGACGTCGGCTTACCTTGGCGCCGTCGGCGACGACGAAGCGGGCCGCCGGCTGATCGCCGCCCTCACTGCCGAGGCGGTAGACACCGACAGGCTGCGCGTGCTGCCAGGGAGCACCGCCTGGTGCGGGGTTCAGGTGGTAGACGGAGACCGGGAGTTTCTCGACGCGGATCTTGGCGTGTCGATGTTCGCCCTGTCAGCCGACGACCTTGCCTACGTCGCCGGCTTCGACGCCCTTCACACCGGCGACAATTCCGGCTTCGAGGCGCAGCTTGGCGATATCGCAGCAGCGACGAAGGTGTCGTTCGACTTCGGCAGCCGGCCATGGAGCTACGTGGACGAGCTGATCGGCCACGTCTGGTGTGCATGCTTTTCCGGGGGTCACCTGACGCCGGAGGCAGCGATCGCGCTCGCGGACCAGGCGGCGGCCCGGGGGCCGGCCGCGGTGCTCGTATCGGAAGGTTCCCGCGGCGCGCGACTGGTGATCGACGGCGTCCACGTCGCCGTCGCGTCGCAGGCCACCTCCCTGACCGACAGCCTCGGCGCAGGCGACGCCCTGATCGGGGGCGTGCTGAGTGGCCTGCTGCGCAACCACGCCGCGCTGGACGCGCTGAAGGCGGGAACTGCTCTGGCGGCTCAGGCCGTCAGCCATTACGGCGCATTTGGCTATG
>DATMMO010000218.1:0-6167 GCA_035569695.1 Acidimicrobiales bacterium
ACACCTTCGCCGAGCGGCGGCTGGGTGACCTGGTGTCCGGAGCGCAGCTGACCCACGCCCAGGTCCACGATGTCCATGGCCTGCTGGCCGGGTCGCAGGCGGCCCAACAGGCACTGGCCCACGACGCACCCTCACTGGCCCGACGCTTGCAGGCAGTGGCCACCGAGACCTTCGTGGCCGGCCTGCGGGCGGCCATGATCGTCACTGCCGTGGTCTGCCTCATCGGGGTGGCCGCGGCCCTGGCCACCCGCGGCCAACGGGCGCCGGCACCGGTCGGGAACGAGGGGACGACGCCCCGGTCCCAGCTACAAGGGCAGCCCGCCGGTGGCGGCGGCCGTCGACCCTGAGTCCTGGTAGGCGGCGATGGTGCGCTCGGCGATGCGCATCTGATGGATCTCGTCGGCACCGTCGGCCAGCCGGGCCCACCGGGCGTGCTGCAACATGGAGGCCAACGGGGTGTCGGTGGAATAGCCCAGCGCCCCATGGACCTGGACGGCCCGGTCGATGATGCGGTTCAGGCTGTTGGCCACGAAGTGCTTGCTCATCGATACCTCGGTCCGGAAGTCGTCGCCCCGGTCGATCTTGTAGGCGGCGTGCAGGACCATCAGCTTGCACTGGTAGAGCTCCATGGCCGAGTCGGCGATCAGCCACTGGATGCCCTGCTTCTCGGCCAGGAGCGAGCCGTGCGAATAGCGCTTGAGCGACCGGTCGACCATCATGTCCAGCGCCGTCTCGGCCTGGGCGATCCAGCGCATGCAGTGGGCCAGGCGGGCCGGGCCCAGGCGGTACTGGCCCAACTGGTGGCCCTTGCCCCGCCCGCCCAGGATCTGGGAGTCGTGGACCCGGAGGTCCTCGATGACGATCTCGCTGTGCCCGGTGGACCCGTGCATGGTCTCGACTTCTCGCACGTCGTTCCAGCCCTCGGCGGGCAGGTCGATGATGAAGGCGGTGTTGGCGCCGCGGGAACCGACGGGAACGTCCTCTTCGGTCCGGGCGATGAGGATGGCGAAGCTGGACCGGCGGGCATTGGAGATGAACCACTTGTGCCCGTTGATGACCCACTCGTCACCGTCTCGGTAGGCGTGGGTGCGAATGAGCGTGGGGTCCGACCCGGCCACCTCGGGCTCGGTCATGGCGAAACAGGACATGGCCTCGCCTCGGCACAGCCGACCCAGGTAGTTCTGCTGTTGCTCCTCGGTGCCCCAGTGCAGCAAGGTGTGCATGTTGCCCTCGTCGGGGGCCTGGCAGTTGAGGATCCAGGGACCCAATCGGGTCCGGGCCGACTCGGTCTGCACCATGGCCAGGGCCACATGGCCCAGACCCATCCCGCCCCACTCGACGGGCATGTGGGGCAGCCACAGCCCGGCCGCTCGGGCCTGGTCACGCAGGTCGAAGATGGTCTTCAGGTACTCCTTCCGGGAGATGGAACGGTCCTCGTGGTCGAATCCGGCCACGGCCGGCATCACCGTGCCCTCGATGAAGTCCCGGACCCGCGACCTGATCTCCTCGTGCTCGGGGGCAAGGGTGAAGTCGATGCTCATCGAAGCTCCTTTGTTCTACGGGTGTCAGGGGTGGCGTCGGCCCCGGTGGCGACGACGTTGCCCTGCTCGTCGGCCAGGCCGCCCGGGGAGAAGAGCTGCCCCACCCCGTCGAAGTCGCCCCGGTCGATGCGTTCGCAGTACGTGACCCGCAGGTTCGCGATCTCGTCGGAGGACTCCACCGTTCGGACCCTACCCGGATCGGGTCACCCGGGTCCGGGCTCCCGAGGGACTTCCTGTTCAGGTGGCGATCCACCCGACCAGCGCGGCGGCCAGCTCCGGCCCGCTGTCCTCTTGCAGGAAATGACCACCGTGCACGGTGACATGGGGCTGGCCGACCGTCCCGGGCACCCGCGAATGGAACACCCGATCGCCGCCGCCGGTGATGGGATCCTGGTCGCTGAAGGCGCACAGGAACGGCTTGGTGAAGGTGTCGAGGACCTCCCAGGCGCGCTGGTTGTCCGGGGTGGCCGGGTTGTCCGCACTCTGGGGGATCAAGCCGGGAAACGATCGGGCGCCGGCCTTGTAGGACGCATCGGGGAAGGGAGCCTCGTAGGCGGCGACCACCTCGGGCGACATGGGGTTGACCACTCCCCCGGACACCAGCATGCCGATGGGCAGATCGGGGTCCGACTGCACGAACTCGTAGAAGCGCCACCACGCCTCGGGCAGGCGCCGGGTACCGTCGGGCAATCCGGTGTTGGCCGCGCACACCCGGTCGAAGCGGTCGGGATGCTCGGCCACCAGGCGGAGGCCGATCAGACCGCCCCAGTCCTGAGCGAACAGGGTGAGGCCCTGCAGGTCGAGGTGGTCGAAGAGCACGGCCCGCATCCACTCGACATGGCGCCCATAGGTGTAGTCCTCATCGGCCAGGGGCTTGTCGGAACGGCCGAACCCGACCAGATCGGGCACGATGACGCGCAGTCCGGCCTCGAGCAGGCCGGGGATCATGGTCCGGTACAGGAAGGACCAGGACGGCTCGCCGTGCAGCAACAGGACCGGGGGCGCATCCACCGGGCCCTCGTCGATATAGGCGACCCGCAACGAACCGCCCTCGTCGTCGTCCACGTCCCAGTACTGGGGCGGGTAGGCAAAGTCGGGCACACGGGCAAATCTGTCGTCGGGGGTACGGGCAACGTCCATGATCGGTCTCCTGGGTAGGGCAACAATCTAGGAGAGGCGCCTGCTCGGTGCCTTCCGCCGACGGCACATGGCAAGATCGATGATCGTGGACGAGACGAACGGACACGGCGGCCCCGCCTTCCCCTGATGACCACGACCCACGGCGCGAGAACAGTGGGAGGTCGATATCGCCTGGTGGATCGCATCGCCAGCGGTGGGATGGGCGACGTGTGGCGGGCCACCGACGAGCTCCTGGGCCGCCAGGTCGCCGTCAAGATACTGAAGCCCGAGTTCGGCGACGACCCCTCGTTTCGCCTGCGCTTCCGGGCCGAGGCCCGGGCTTCGGCCAGCCTGTCCCACCCCGGCGTGGCCACGGTGTACGACTACGGGGAGGAGGTGGTCGGGGGCATCCATACCGCCTACCTGGTCATGGAGCTGGTACCGGGCGAACCGCTCAGCGCGCTGCTGGCTCGCCAGGTGACCCTCGATCCGGCGCACACCATGGACGTGGTGGCCCAGACGGCCGGCGCGCTGCAGGCCGCCCACGACCGGGGGATCGTGCACCGGGACGTCAAGCCGGCAAACCTGCTCGTCCGGCCGGACGGCAGCATCAAGATCACCGACTTCGGCATCGCCCGGGCCGCCGATGCCATGGCCCTCACCCAGACGGGGACGCTTCTGGGAACCGTGGCCTACCTGTCACCCGAGCAGGTCAATGGACAGACGGCGACGCCGGCGTCCGACCTCTACAGCCTGGGAGTGGTCGCCTATCTGTGTCTCGCCGGTCGGACCCCCTTCGCCGGCGTCGAGACGATGGCGGTGGCGCTGTCCCATGTTCGAGACGAGGTGCCTCCGCTGCCCGACGAGATTCCGGCGGCCGTGCGGGCTCTCGTCTACCAGCTCCTGGACAAGGATCCCGCCCGCCGGCCGGGGTCCGCCGGCGAGCTGGCCGCCACCGCCATGGACATCCGGGGTGGGCTGGTCGGTGCGCAGGCGCCCACCGTTCACCGCGTCCCGCCCGGCTCGCCCGCCACCGCGCCGCCCACCGATCAGCTCGGTCGGCTCCCCACCGTGCACGACGTGAGCAGGGCCGAGGCGCGGGCTGGCGCGGGGAACACGGTGGTCCTGCCTGATCCGGCCCGACCCGCTCAGCGGGAGCCACGGCGTCGGCGACGCCGGTGGGCACCGATCGCCGCGGTGGCCGGGATCGCCGCACTGGGGCTCGCCCTGGGTCTGTGGGCCTCCAGTGGGACGTCGACGGTCACCGTCCCGGCGGTGGGGCATGCCACCGTGCCGACGGCAGTGTCGGTCATCACCCAAGCCGGCCTGCGGGCCTCGACCCACCCGGTCGACGGGGGCCAACCGGCGGGTCGGGTCGTGGCCCAGAGCCCTCGGGCCAGGGCGCGAGTCAGCGCCGGGTCGACGGTGAGGCTGGCCGTGGCCAGCGGCTACATCCGCTTCAGCACCACCGGACTGATCGGCCAGCAGTACTCGCAGGCCGCCGCAGCGGTGTCCCGACTCGGTCTCCGCCCGGCTCGGCAACAGACCCAGTCGAACGACACGGCCGGCACCGTCCTCGCGGCCACGCCCAACGGGCGGGTCAAGGTCGGCACCACCATCACCTTGTCGGTGGCGGTCGCCCCGCCACCGCCCACCACCGTGCCGACGCCGGCGACCACGCCAAAGGGCAAAGGGGGCGGCCATGGGAACGGTGGTGACGCTGGATCACAGCAAGGCGGCGACTGAATCCGCACAGGGGCGCATCGTGGTCACCGCCCTGTTGACCGGACCGGTTAGCGTTTGGCCCGTGTCGGGGACGTGGGGGCCAGCTGGTGCCAGGGTGCTCCGACTCATCCTGGCGGCGACGGCGGTGGCGCTGTTCTGCGTCAACCTCGACCTCTTCGCCCTCAACTTGGCCCTTCCCCACATGGCGCGCTCGTTCGCCGTGTCCACCGACGATCTCCAGTGGGTGATCAGCGGCTACCTGCTGGTCTTCGGGGCCATGCTCGTCTTCGGCGGCCGCCTGGGCGACATCTTCGGACGCCGGAGGGTCCTCCTCGTCGGCCTGGGCATCTTCGGCGCCTCCTCGCTGGCTTGTGGGCTGGCCCCCGACGCTTCGGTGCTCATTGCCTTCCGGGTGGTGCAGGGGGTGGGAGCCGCCCTGATCTGGCCCACTGCCGTAGCAGTGGTGGCCAACGCATTCCCGAAAGAGCTCATCGGACGGGCCGTCGGGCTCCTCTATGGACTGGGCGCCATCGGCATCGCCCTCGGTCCGTTCGCCGGCGGCACCCTCACCGGACTGGTGGGCTGGCGGTGGGTGTTCTGGATCAACGTCCCCTTTGCCCTGGCCGCGGTGGCGCTCACCGTCAAGGCCGTTCCCGAGTCGCGCGACGAGAGCGTGCCCCGCCATCTCGACCTGCCCGGAGTCATCCTTCTGACTGCCGGGATTGCCATCATCACGCTGGCGGTGGACCGGACGACGGCCTGGGGGTGGCTCTCGGCCCCGACCCTGGGCTGCCTGATCGGCGGTGTTCTCCTGCTGACGGCCTTCGTCCTGGTGGAGCAGCGCGTGCGGTGGCCCCTGGTCGATCTCCGACTGTTCCGCAACGTTCCCTACGACGTCGTCACCATCGCCGGGATGTTCTCCAACATGGCCTACACCTCGTTGGTATTCCTCTCCACCGTGTACCTCCAGGACGTGCGCGGGCTGTCCCCCCTCGAAGCCGGCCTGGCCTTCCTGGCCCCGGCCACCGCCGCCGCCGTGGCCGGCCCCCTCTCGGGTCGGTTGGTGGCTCTCGATCACCCCACCCTGGTCATGGCCGGAGCTATGGGTGTAGGCGGCATCGGTCTCCTCGTTCTGGCCGCCAGCTCCAACTGGTTCGTCTACGTCATCGCCTTCGGCCTGACCGGGCTGGGTGTCGGGGTCGGATGGGCGTTCGCCAGTGCCGCCACCCAGCAGGTGGTGGATCCATCCCGAGCCGGAGAGGCAGCCGGGATGACCCTGACCGTCCTGATCAGCATGGGCGGCCTGGCCGTCGCCGCCGTGGCCACCGCAACCCGATCGTTGCAGACCAACGGCGCCTCCCAGGCCTCGGCCGTGCACGACCTGCTCCACCTCGTCGGGCTGGCCCTGATCGCCCTGACCGTGGTCCTGGTGGTCCTGCACCGGGGCGTCGCTCGCCTGACGGCCCGATCGGCCATCGCCGCCCCGGTCGGTGCGCCCGACGAGCTCGCCCTCTAGCCAACTCAGCGCCATCCAGTTCTTCCGGCCGTGACCCGACAGCTGGAAACACCGCTCCATCACCCGCGGTGACGGCACCCCCGACACGGTGGCCGACGCTCCTATCGTTGACGTCAAGCCCTTTGGGGACAAATTCTTAGAGTGTGGTGACAGCGGGCGGACCAATGAAGGGCCACTCCATTTCGGTGGGCAAGCTCTTATCAAGCCACGCGTCCCATGAGTCGGTTGCTCGGACCCGTGGACCGGCGGGTCGGTTTGAAGTCAGC
>DATMMO010000219.1:0-3479 GCA_035569695.1 Acidimicrobiales bacterium
GAGAGGGACCCCTTCGAGTTGGCTGGCTAGGAACCGCCAGCTTCGAGGGGGTCCCACCCTTTGTGGTGGACCTTTGGGGCCCGGCTCACAGGTGGGGAATTTCAGTGATCAGCTCTGGGGAATTTCCGGTGATCGGCGACAGAGGACGGCCATTCCGTCAGGTCGCGAGATATCGAGGGCGAGGCTGCGCTTGCCTCGGTTGCTTTGCTCGATAGTGAGGCTGACACCGCTGCTGCTCTCGGGCACCCCGGGGGTGGGCACCTCACGCTGCGGGTCTCCGCCGGCGGGATTCTCGACCTTGATCACCTCTGCGCCGAAGTCAGCCAGGACGGCACCAGCCGCAGGAACCATGTGCCAGCCGGCTACCTCTACGACGCGGATGCCGGCAAAGCTCTCGCTCATTGCCCTCCCCTAAAGGCTCGCCGATCTGGCGATGGGCGCCAACCTACCGACGACGGCAGTAACCATCCACTCCTAGGCTCCGGCTGCGCCCCGTGATGCCTCTTCCCACCACATTCACCTAGCGATGATTCTTACGGATCTGGGCCCGCATTTGGGTGTAGCTCGAGACGTGCCACCAGTGCGTTGAGGGTGCCTTCGCCTCCGATGCGATTGCGAGGATGAGCAGGCTAGGTGATCCCTCGTGTCAGATTGCGAGGGTGGCAGGCTAATCCGATGGATATGGTTAAGGAGTTGGCGGTCCGAGAGGCAATGTTCGAGGAGCTGGAACGCCGAATAGCCCTCTCCGGAGAGGGCAACCTGTCCTGGGAACTGACAGAGCGGTTCTCGTTCTTTGGCGAAGCGATTGCGATGCGTCAGGCCAGGGGAAAGGGAATCAACAAGCCACGGCAGCTGAGCGCAGCCCTTTCCATCACAACTGCTTATAGGGGCCCGAACAGCCAGCGGCCGTATGAGGACTCAATCGGGGAAGACGGCTATCCCAGATACAAATATGAGAGAACAGACCCAAACCTCTCTACCAATCGCGCAATGAGAGCATCGAAGGACGCTGCGCTCCCCATGGTGTACTTCATTGGAGTGCAGAAGGCCATTTATCGTCCCGTGTTCCCGGTCTACGTGATCGGGGAGGATCAGAGCAATCTCGAATTCGCACTCTCATTTTCTCGCCATGATGTTGGAATCGACCTCGGCAACCTGAGCGGGCCGGAGAAGGTCTACGCCGCGAGGATGACCCGACAACGGATCCATCAGCCCGTCTTTCGCGAGCAGGTACTTCACGCATATCGATCGACATGTGCAGTCTGTCGCCTACGACACCAGGAGCTACTTGACGCAGCCCACATCATTGGTGATGCCGAACTTGGTGGTGATCCAATCGTTCCGAATGGACTCGCGCTCTGTAAAATTCACCACGCGGCGTTTGATCGAAACTTTCTCGGAATCACACCTACGTTCAAAGTCCAGATCAACAGCAAGCTACTCGACGAGATCGATGGACCGATGCTTAAGCACGGCCTTCAGGAGATGCACGGATCGACAATTGGCGTGCCTCGGAGTTCAGCAGCTCGACCTGATCCTGGGCGCCTTGAGACCCGGTACGAGCAGTTCAGGGCGGCGAGCTGAATTGGCTCCCTTCAAAGCCGTGGCACGGGAAGCTGATTGAGCGATCTGGCTCTCAGCCGGATTGTGATCACACATGGGGAGGGCTTCGTCTCAGATCAAGGGTGCAAGTCGCGGGTAACTGGAACACGGTTTGATGATGCGGATTGCCGATTAGTCAAAGAAGTTATGGACGCTCGGTGCGACAAGACGGAGACAACGTGACCAACCTGCTGCAGCCGCTGCTACGTCAGGGCATCGAAGACTCGGAAGAGCTCGGTCGGCACCGGAGTATCGAGCTGGTCGTAAGTGCACGACTCGGGCTCCCGGTCGGGACGCCACCGCTGGAAGTGGGTCCCATGTCGGAATCGATCGTCCTGCAGGTGGTCATAGGACACCTCGCAGACCAGCTCCGGTCGTAACGGTTCCCAGGCCAGGTCCTTGCCGGTATTCCAGCGGCTGACGCCGCCCGGTCTGCGGCTCGGTTGGTCGGCCCCATCCAGCCAGGGATGGTTCTTGGTTGCCTGGGCCCGGTACGGCTCGAGCTCGTCCACTAGCTCCGCCCGACGCGCTTTGGTGAAGCCGGAGGCCACGCCGACGTGATGGAGGACACCCCCATCGTCGTAGAGACCGAGCTGCAGGGACCCGACGATCCCGCCATCTTTGTGCCAGCGAAAGCCGGCCACCACGCAGTCAGCGGTCCGCTCGTGCTTGACCTTCATCATCGCCCGCTTGTCTTGCAGATACTTGAGATCGCCCGGTTTGGCCACTACACCGTCGAGACCGGCTCCTTCGAATTGGTCGAACCAGTCGCTGGCCACGTCCGGATCGTCCGTCGCCGGTGTCACGTGCACCGGCGCCTTTGCCTTCTTGAGTGCCTTCTCCAGCACCTTCCGCCGCTCCCCGTATGGGGTGTCGCACAGGTCCTGGTCGTCGAGGGCCAGGATGTCGAAGGCCACGAACGAGGCCGGCGTGGTCTCGGCCAGCATGTTGATGCGGGATTCGGCTGGATGGATTCGCTGGGACAGGGCGTCGAAGTCCAGGCCATTTGGACCCGCGATGACGATCTCACCGTCGAGCACACACCGGTCGGGGAGATTCTTCTTGAGCGCTTCGACCAGCTCGGGAAAGTACCGCGTGAGCGGCTTCTCGTTCCGGCTGCCCAGCTCCACGTCCTGGCCGTCCCGGAAGACGATGCATCGGAACCCGTCCCATTTGGGCTCGTAGAACATGCCTTCGGCGATAGGAAGGTCACGGGTGAGCTTGGCCAGCATCGGTGCCACCGGCGGTTGAACGGGGAGGGTCACCTGTTGATCGTATCCAGGATCGGCCTCGTGCTCTCAGGCTGCGTGGGTAGCTGCCCAGGCCACGAGATCGTCGGCCGACTTCCGATTGACGATCCGGTTTACGGGCACATCGGCCTGGACCGCGTTGGTACACCCCCGACCCAGCCACTCAAGCTGCCCCGGGGCGTGGGCGTCGGTGTCGATGGAGACGTCGCAACCCAGCTCGATGGCCAGCCGGAGAAGATCCTCGGGTGGGTCTTGGCGTTCGGGGCGGGAGTTGATCTCCACCGCGGTGCCGGTCTCAGCGCAGGCGGCGAACACCGCCTCGGCGTCGAAGGTGGACTGCGGGCGTCCCTTGCCGGTGATGAGCCGGCCGGTGCAGTGGCCCAGGATGTCGGTGTGCGGGCTCTCGATGGCGGCGAGCATCCGTTTGGTCATGGTCGGCGCATCCATCCGCAGCTTGGAGTGGACACTCGCCACCACCACGTCCAGCTCAGCCAGCAGGTCCTCGTCCTGGTCGAGGGCACCGTCTTCCAGGATGTCCACCTCGATGCCGGTCAGGATGCGGAACGGGGCTAGTTCCTTGTTCAGGTCGGCGACGACCTTTAGCTGCTTCCGGAGCCGTTCGGCATC
>DATMMO010000220.1:0-7228 GCA_035569695.1 Acidimicrobiales bacterium
GGCTGAGCGGGTCACCGTTGCCCTGGTGATCGGGGGGCCAACCGCGCACGATGCCGACCAGGTGCGCGAATACGGGCTGGGAACGGTGCTGTTCGACGATCGCCGCTCGGTGTTCGCCGCCTATGGCGTGACCGCCACACCGTGCGCAGTTCGCATCGAAGGCCACCGAATCAGCCCGATGGCACTGGGAGCCCGACAGATCGAGCGCCTGGTCGAGGGCGAGCCGGCACCCAGCGGCAAGCCGAAAGTGACCCGGCGCCAGGCAATCACGACGGGCTCCGCCCTCTCTGCCTTCGCCGTGATTGCCGCAGCCTGCGGCGCGACGACCAAGAACCAGGCGGGAGGAGGCACCACGGCCCCGACCACGGACGCGCTCAAGGTCGACGGGACGTGGCTGTGCAACCAGCCCTTCGCCCTGTGCACGACGGCGTCATGCCAGCCGTCCACGACCGACCCCAACATCTCGATCTGTCGGTGCGTCATGCAGGACGGCTACTCGGTCGGCTACAAGACTTGTACCGAGCGGGCGCAGAAGGGGAGCACCGTGCGGTCGGACTTCTCGACGGTGAACATCAACCCCAGCTTCAGGGTCTTGTCCTGTCCATCAGGAGTGCCCTGGGCCAACTGCGTCGACGTGGAGTGCGAGATCGATCCCACCAACCCCGCCGTGGCGCTCTGCCAGTGCGTCACCGTGAGGACCGGGAAGTCCTTCACCTTCGGCGGCGGCTGTGATCCCACCAACTGCGCATCGGAGATCTGGTCCGGGGCCAGCGCCGAGTCGTCTCTCAATACCGCGTACCTCAAAGGTATGAAGCAACTGGGCCAGCCGGTGACCTTCCCGAAGGCCTGCCCCAGCCCAGACACCACCACGACGACCTAGAACCGCGGTTGTCACCACAGGGCCACAAGGGGCACTGCGGTGTCAGCGCCGATGAATACTTCGCTCAACTAGTTAGAACCGCCTTGGCCTGGGCGACCTCGCTCCGGGCCACATCCTGGATCTTGCTGATGTTCGCTGGATTTGGGTCGTATCCAGCGATGGTCGCCTGGATGATCAGCGTGCCGCTCACGGAGCCGACCCCCACGTGTGATTCGGTTCCCTGAGTGACAATGCCGGCTGACGCCTTTTGTCCAATGTCGGGTGCCGGGAGGGGTGAGAACCCGGAGACCTTCTGGCTCTTGTCAACCGCCTCCTGGAAGGCGGACGACGCGGCACCGGCGCTGGCGTACTGGTCCACCGAGACGGTCACCTTCTTCGAGCTGTCACCGTTCGAGTAGATCACCTGCCGTGTTGCGCCGGGATTCCCCGACGACGTGGAGTTCGGCCCGGTGCTTTCCTGCCGGGTGACTTCAGGAAACTGTTGCTGAACCGCGCTCAACGAAATGATCGAACGGCGCGGGAGACTCGAGCCCGCCATCGTCGTCGTGCTTCCCGAGGACGCCGAGGGTGAATTCCCGCAAGCGCCGAGCCCGAGTAAGCACCCGACTGCGAGCATTGCGACGGCACACCGCCTCATCTTCGACACGGGAATCCTCCTGGTTACGCCGGGCATCCTGGCACAACTGAAGTTCTTCAACGCGGATTCGTCGCCGATAAACGGAGGCCGCCCGGGTCGCCGCCCAACGACGTCGGGCGCCTCGCCTATTTAACCGGCCTCTCGCTCGAGCAGCGATATGGCCTCGACGGTTTGCTCGGATTCGTCAACCGCCGCGGTAGTCGCCGGGGCAGACTGGCGGGCGGTACGGACGCCGATGGCGACCATGGCCAACGCAGCCACGCTGAACAGGGCGCCAAGGGCGAAGACGTCGTCCAGACCGTGGACCAGAACCGTGTTGGCATGGGTGAGGCCAGCACCGGTGAGGTGTCGGGTACCGAGCTGGGCATGACCGGTGAACGCGTCGAAGGCGGTGACGAGAACGGCGAGTCCGAGAGCACCCCCGAGTTGCTGGGAGACATTCACCAGCCCGGACGCGGCGCCGGCATCCTCGGGCCTCACGTCGGCCAACGATGCCGAGGTGAGGCTCACGAATGCGATGCCCATGCCGCCGCCGATCAGCACCATCGACACCACGATCTGGGCATACGACGTCGAGGCCTGGATCCGAGTGGCCAACAGCAGGCCCAGGGTGACGATGGTGGCTCCCAGCATCATCACCATCTTTTGGGGCAGGCGTCGCACCAGAACCCGGCCGGTCAGCTGAGACGAAAGGAACACCGATGCCGGCATGGGCAAGAAGGCGACGCCGGCCACCAGCGGAGAGAACCGCTGGACATCCTGGAAGAACTGCGACAGGAAGAAGAACATCCCGTACATCCCGGCATACAGAAGGCCCCGGGCCAGGTTGGCTGCACTGCGAGTGGCGTGGGCCAGCAACCGGAGGGGAAGGATCGGCTCATCCACACGGCTCTCGTGGTGCACGAAGAGGCCCAGCAAGGCGAGGCCGACCACCAGCGAGGCGATCGTCAGAGAGCTGCCCCAGCCGTTCGTGCCCGCCTCGATCAGGCCGAAGACGATCCCGGTCATGCCCAGGGTCGAGGTCACGGCACCGGTGAAATCGAACTGACCATGGTGGCGTTCGGTTTCCTCGATCACCATCCGTCCGACCAGCCACACGACCAGCCCGATGGGGACGTTCACGAACATGACCCAACGCCAGGACACGAGATCGGTCAGGAGTCCACCGGCCACCAGGCCGATGGCCCCCCCGGCGGCGGACACGGTGGTGTAGAGGCCGATGGCCCGGACACGGGCCGGCCCGTCGTCGAAGGCGGTGGTGAGGAGGGACAGGGCCGACGGTGCTGCCAGTGCCGCTCCGATGCCCTGAACGGCCCGGGCCGCCAGCAGCATCCATCCGGTGGTGGCGAGGCCTCCCACCAGCGAGCTCACGCAGAACAGGGCAATGCCGGTCAGGAACACCCGACGCCGGCCGAGGAGATCGCCGGCCCGAGCGCCCAGGAGCAAGAGCCCCCCGAAGGTGAGGATGTAGGCATTGAGCACCCACGACAATCCGCCGGAGGAGAAGCCAAGCCCCTGCTGGATGTGGGGAAGGGCAACATTCACGATGGTGGTGTCGAGTACCACCATGAGCTGGGCGGTGAGGATGACGAACAGCAGGACAGAGGGGTTCCTCAGGTGACGCCGAAGCGACCCCGGTGGTCCTGAGGAAGGATTATTGGCCGCGTGGGGGCGCGACAGACCAAGGAGAGTGGAGGGCATTGACTACGACCTTTCCGCTGGTATTCTGAAAGCGGAAGCTTCCTCCGTTTATTATACGGAGGGTCCCTCCGTTTAGCAAACCCTCCTTCTCTCAGGCAGAGGCGTGACGGAAATGTCCAGGCAACATGGCGTGATCGAGAGCCCAGCACCAAGCGGCGGACCGGAGGTCGAAGGCCGTCCCATGCGGGCCGACGCCCGCCGGAACTACGAGCGGCTGGTGGCGGCGGCCCGAGAGGTCTTCGCTCGCGAGGGTGGCGGCGCATCCATGGAGGCCATCGCCCGCCAGGCCGGCGTGGGCGTGGGCACCCTCTATCGCCACTTCCCCAAGCGGATCGACGTGGTCGAGGCGGTCTATCGCACCGACGTCGACACGCTGGTACGCACGGCCGAAGAGGCCGTGGCCGACCTCGAGCCGTGGCCCGCAGTGGTGGCCTTCCTCGAAGCATTCGTTCGCTATGCCCAGGGGAAGCGAACCTTCCTCAACGAGCTCCGTGAGGCCTTCGACAAGAATCCGGAATTGCGGATGAACATGTTGGAACGCGTCGAGGGGTCCATGGAGCTCGTCATAGGGCGCGCCCAGGACGCCGGTGTCGTCCGCACCGATGTGAGCGGGCACGACGTGATGCAGCTGGTCGGTCCGATGTGCACCAACGCCACCCTGTCCGAGGACCAGAGTGTGCGGCTGCTGACGATGATCCTCGACGGGCTCCGCAACCAATCGTAACTGGGTCCCGAACCGGGAGTAGATCCCTTCCCCGGCAAGCAGGCTGATGTCCAATCGGGCAGAGCAAGCGCGATGATCTGCGGGAGCCACCGACGTCCTTTGACGTCAAAGCCCAACGACACTTCCCGCCTTCGTGGAGATCCCGCTTGCTTGATCATCGAAACACGCGCACCTTGGACTGTCCGGCCAGCGCCACGCCCATTCGAACAGCCGGGGTCGCCGTCGGGCGTCGGTTCTGATGGAAAAGCGCATCCGGCGGCTGGGCATCTTCATGGTGCTGTGTTTTGTCGCTCTCTTCCTGCAGCTCAACAACATTCAGGTCCTCAAAGCGCACTCCCTTTCCACTGCACCCGAAAACCCGCGAGTCCTACAGGCGGCGCGCAGCCAAACTCGCGGCAGCATCATCTCGTCGGATGGTGTGACTCTGGCCTCTTCAACCCTGGCGCCGAAGGGCAGTGTCTACAAGTACCAGCGGACCTACAACCCCACCACCGCCACCCTCTTCTCCCAAATCGTCGGCTTCGACTCCTTGGTCTACGGGAACTACAACGGGGTCGAGGCCCAATACGACAGCTACCTGTCCCAGCACACCAAGCCGGTCACGTCCCTCAGCGACCTCTTGACCAATCGGACAGTGGTGGACGATGTGACGCTGACCGTCAACTCCAAGCTGCAATCACAAGTGGCGGCCGCGCTCAATGGCGGGGCGGCCGGTGTGAACGGTGCGGCGGCCGTCGTCCTCGACCCCACCACCGGCGCCATCGAAGCGATGTACTCCAATCCCTCCTTCGATCCCAATCCCCTGGTGTCCCAGGACCCACAGACCGAGAAGTCAGCCTGGACGGCGCTGCTGGCTCAGCCCGGCAATCCCCTGCGCGCCGGTGCCTACAACCAGATCTACCCTCCGGGATCGAGCTTCAAGGTGGTCACCGCTTCGGCCCTTCTGGAGCACCGGCCCGACCTGGCCACCACCACCTACCCAATCGTGTCCCAGATCGACCTGCCCGACACCGGCACACCGGCACAGATACTGCACAACTACAACTTCAGGCCGTGCGGAGGAAATCTGGAACAGCTGGTAGTGCAGTCCTGTGACTCCGACTTCGCCACCATCGGCCACCAACTGGGGGCCGACACACTGGTCACGCAAGCCGAGCAGTACGGGTTCAACCAGCGCATTCCGCTGGACGTCCCCCAGTCCACGGTGGCGGCGTCGAACTTCGGGACGGCGGCCTCGTTCGCCGCCGATGTCCCGGGACTCATGAAGTCGGCCATCGGCCAGGACAATGTCGCCGCGTCAGCGTTGCAAATGGCCATGGTGGCAGGCACCGTGGCCAATGGTGGTGTCGAGATGACCCCACATGTCATGGCCAACATCCGCGACTCGAAGGGCGACCTGGTAAAGACGTACGCACCCACGCAATGGATGCGACCGATCTCGGCTCAGACCGCGGCCGCCCTGACCACCTTTATGCAGGGGGTCGTCTCCGATCCCTCAGGCACCGCCTCTGGCCTCGGCCTACCGGCCAGCTGGCACGTGGCCGCCAAGACCGGAACGGCTGAGGTCGGTGTCAACCTGCAGAACACCACCGACTGGTTCATCGCCTTTGCCCCGAACGGGAACTCCAAGGTGGCGGTGGCGGTGGTCGTTCCCAACCAGGCGTCCAAGCAGACCGGTGCGGGCATCGCCGGACCGATCGTGAAGCAGATCCTTCAAGACGTCTTAGGCAATCAGTGATCCTGTTGCCCCAGCCGAGAGGCCCGACATTGCCGGGACTAGGAACCGATAGGGTCGGCCTATCGAAATGATCCGCTACGGTCACGAGATGAGAGTTCTTGTGCTGGGGGCAGGATTCGGTGGCCTGGAGCTATCGGCCCGGCTGTCCGATCATTTCGGCGCGGACATCGACGTCGTCCTGATCGACCAGGGCGAGGGTTTCATGTTCGGATTCTCGAAACTCGACGTCCTGTTCGGGCGGAAATCGGCCTCCGACGTGTTTCACCCCTATAGCGATCTGGACAAGCCGGGGCTGCGGTTCGTCCGGACCACCATCCGCTCCATCGACCCCGAGACCAAGCACATCGAAACCGATGCCGGCCCCTTTGACGCCGATATCCTGGTCGTGGCGCTGGGCGCCGATCTGGATCCGTCAGCCACGCCGGGCCTGGTGGAGGCGGGCCACGAGTTCTACACCGTGCCCGGCGCCATCGCCGCGGCTGAGGAGCTGGCCGCCTTCGACGGTGGCCACGTCATCGTCGCCGTGACCTCCACCCCGTTCAAGTGCCCACCAGCGCCCAGCGAAACCGCACTTCTGTTGCACGACTACCTGACCGAGCGTGGCCTTCGTGACCGCTCCTCCATTTCCCTGGTCATGCCCATGGGGGTTCCCATCCCGCCCTCACCCGCCGCTTCCGAGGCGCTGCTCGTCGCCTTCGCCGAACGGGGGATCAGCTGGCACCCCGAAGCGTTGGTCCGCGGCCTCGACCCCGAACGAAGGGTCGCTCTGTTCGGCGACGGCACCGAGATGCCGTTCGACCTGTTCCTGGGAGTTCCGGTGCACCGGGTCCCCGCCGTGGTCGAGGAGTCGGGGCTGGCGGTCGACGGGTGGGTGCCGGTGAACCCACTGACCCTGGAGACGGCGTTTCCCGACGTGTACGCCGTCGGTGACGTGACCAGTGTGGGCACCCCGAAGGCGGGCGTCTTCGCCGAGGGACAGGCCTCGGTGGTGGCCGAGCAGATCATTTCCCGAGCTAGCAGTGACTCGACTGCGGCCACCTATGACGGCCAGGGAACGTGCTACCTCGAGTTCGGACACGATCTCGTGGCCCGGGTCAGCGTCACCTTCATGAGCGGAGCGGCACCGGTCGGGGAGCTAGAAGGGCCCTCGCTATCGATCGCGGCCGACAAGGTCGACTTCGGGATCACCCGCGTGCAACGGTGGTTCGATCGCGGCTGGACCGGCGGCGAACGGGGCCCATCCTGACCCGACTCGTTCTCTGGGACATCGACGGGACCCTGGTGCACAGCGGCGGGGTGGCGACCGAGGTCTTCGCCCTCGCCATAGAGCGGGTCCTGGGAACGGCGCCCCGGGGAACGCTGACCTTCAGCGGGAAGACAGACCACCACATCGTCGAGGAATACCTGGCCATGGCCGGGTGCGAGGACTCCGAGCAAGTCCCCGCCATTCTGTTCCACTTGGAGCGAGAGCTCGCCTTGTGCGCCGACCGGATCGCCTCGGAGGGATCGGCCTGCCCGGGAGGCGAAGCGGTATTGCGCGCCCTGGCC
>DATMMO010000221.1:0-6989 GCA_035569695.1 Acidimicrobiales bacterium
GAGGCACGATCACCCGACCCTCGGTGTAGTAGCCACCATGGGCATCGGCCATCTGGAAGCCGCCATTGAAGGCGCACACCAGCGTCTGGGCCGCGGCAGGCAGCACCGGCGCGGTATAGGTCCACGGCCCGTCACCCGGGCTGATGCTCCCCGAGTAGAGCTGGCCCTTCAGGAGCTTGGTGTCCATCCAGGCAACGCCGGCGAGCGATGAATTGCCCTCGGCCCGCATCGTTGTCTGGTAGACGGCGGGAACCCCGTCGACCGGCCGACCCGCCGGCTGCCATTGGCCCTCGCCGGCCAAGGGCGGGGTGACCAGCGGAGCCAGCGCGGCCGGCGTGGCCAGCGGCACCACCGGGGGCACGGTGGTTGTCGTGGTGGGAGGAACCGTGGTCGTGGTCGGGACCGAAGCGTGGACCTGAGTGGTAGATGTCGATCCGGCCTTGGCCGAGGCCGTCGGGCTTCCGCACCCGCTCAGGGCCAGGGCCGGGAGAGCGAGTAGTGCGACCACGGTCAGCCATCCTCGGCGAGTGGGCACCGGCCAATGGTAGACGCCGGTGCCGTCCGGCGGCCCCATGATCGGTCCCATCAACCCGAGTAGGCCCAGCCGCTCCACCGCGACACCGTGATGGCCACGACCGGACCGGCCGGAGGATCATCCCGATACTGGTCGTACTTGGCCTGGAGGAGACGGATCGGGGCCTGGCACCGTTCGGGGTCGTCCCAGATGGCAGCCCGCCCATCGGCCCGGGTCCACCACAGGTTCGGCCACTCCTCCTCGTAGTGGTCGACCAAGGCCGACACCGTGGGGTTCTCGATGATGTTGGTGATCCGCCGGAGCGATCGGGAGCTCTTCGGCTTGTGGTCGACAGCCAGAACGATCACGTCGCCGTCGAGGGCGAAGGTGAACGGGACCAGATGGGGAAGGCCGGAGGCGTCGGCGGTGGCCAGCCGGGCGACGCGGCCCCGGCCAAAGCGCTCACGAGCCTCGCTCTGGGTCAACCGCACGGGCTCACGATAGCCAGGGCCTGTTCCAGGCTCCGGCTCGGATCGAGCCCGAGCCCGAGCCACCCGAATCTTGACGATGCCAGCCTGGGGATGTCACCATGGAGGGCACCATGAACGGAACACCGACCTCGAGCCTCCTCCTTACTTGACGGCGAACGCCACATAGCGTTCGCCCGCAACCTCCTGTGCCGCATCGGCCGGGAGGTTTTTTGTTGGGCGAACTCGGGTGGCCGGCCCGGGATGAACAGGGATGGACGCGACGTCGAAGACAAAGGGAGCAGCACCATGAGCACAGAGAAGCGAGCAGCCACGAGGGGCACCGAGCAGCCTCGTCTCGCCCTCCCCTGCGACGTCTCGCCCATGCCCTTTTTCCTCTACCAGTCCCATGTGCCCCTGCGTCTCCCCGAGCGCACCTGGCCCGATCGTGAGTTCACCCGGGCACCGCATTGGGCCAGCGTCGACCTGCGGGACGGCAACCAGGCCCTGGTCGATCCCATGGACTCCGAGCGCAAGCTCAAGTTGTTCGACACGCTGGTGGAGGTGGGGTTCAAGGACATCGAGGTGGGGTTCCCGTCCGCGTCCCAGACCGACTACGACTTTCAGCGTCAGATCATCGAGGAAGACCTCATCCCTGATGACGTGATCATCCAGGTCCTGGTCCAGTGCCGCGAGGAGCTGATCGAGCGGACCTACCAGTCGCTGGCCGGGGCCCGCCAGGCCATCGTGCACTTCTACAACTCGACATCGGAGCTCCAACGCCGGGTCGTCTTCGGCCTGGACAAGGCCGGGATCATCGACATCGCCGTCAACGCCGCCCGCCTGTGCAAGAAGTTCGAGGCGACCATCCCCGACACCGACATCCGCTACGAGTACTCGCCCGAGAGCTTCACCGGCACCGAGCCCGAGTTCGCCATCGAGATCTGTGAGGCGGTCATGGAGGTCATCGAGCCCACGCCCGAGCACCCCATCATCATCAACCTGCCGGCCACGGTCGAGATGTACACGCCCAACGTCTACGCCGATGTCATCGAGTGGTGCAGTCGGAACATCGCCCACCGTGACTCGGTCATCTTGAGCCTCCATCCTCACAACGACCGGGGCACCGCCGTCGCCGCCGCCGAGCTCGCCGTGCTGGCCGGGGCGGACCGGGTGGAGGGAACCCTGTTCGGGAACGGCGAGCGCACCGGGAACGTCGACATCGTCACCCTGGCCATGAACCTCTTCTCCCAGGGCATCGATCCCGCGCTCGACTTCGGTGACATCGAACGGGTACGCCGGGTGGCCGAGTACGCCACCCGGATGCCGGTCCATCCGCGCCATCCCTACGCCGGGGACCTGGTCTATACCGCGTTCTCCGGGTCCCATCAGGACGCCATCAAAAAGGGGATGGCGGCCATCGGCACCGACTACGACCAGTGGGAGGTGCCCTATCTCCCCATCGACCCCAAGCACACCGGGCGGACCTACGAGGCCATCATCCAGGTCAACAGCCAATCGGGCAAGGGTGGCGTGGCCTACGTCATGGATGCCGAGCACGGGCTCGACCTCCCTCGCCGCTTGCAGATCGAATTCTCGAAGGAGGTCCAGGTGGCCACCGAGGCCAGCGGCACGGTGATCCATCCCGACGAGATGTGGGACGTGTTCTCCCGCACCTACCTTCCCGGTGAGGAAGGGGTACGCCTGTTGGGCAGCGAGGTCACCACCCGAGAGCAACGAACCACCGTGGTCGCTCAGCTCCTGGTCGACGGCCAGCACCGGACGGTGTCGGGCGAGGGCAACGGGCCCATCGATGCGCTGGTGGCCGGGCTCCGAACCGAGCTGGCCGTCCAGTTCGAGGTCAAGGACTACAGCCAGCACGCCCTCACCGCCGGCAGTGGTGCCTCAGCCGTGGCCTACGTCGAGGCCGAGGAGGCGGACGGGACGACCTGGTGGGGAGTGGGCATGGACTCGAGCACCCTCGACGCATCGCTCAGCGCCGTGGTCAGCGCAGCCAACCGAATCCGGTCGCCGCGCTCATGACCGGTTGACGCTCCGCCGCCTGGTCGCCTGGGTCCTGGTGGTGGTGGCGTCGCTCGCCATCCCCTTGGCCGTGGCCGCCTACTGGGCGGTGACCACCGTCACCGACGCCAACCGGTACCAGGCCACCCTCAGCCCGTTGGCCCAACAGACGGCCATCACCAACGCCGTCGCCGACCGGCTGTTGGCCCTGGCGCCAAGCGCGGCAGGGGCCTTGTCCACCAGCCAGCTGCACACGACCGTGCGGGACCGGATCGCCGGACTGCTGCGCACCCCGGCATTCCAGAGCACCTGGGACACGGCGGTGGCCAACTCGCACCCCACGGCGGTGGCCGTGCTCACCGGCAGCGCCTCCACCGGTGGAACCACGCCGGTGGAGCTCAACCTCACACCGGTGCTGACCCAGGCCGCCACCGCCCTCCACAGCCAGGGCATCACCACCTTCGACGGGCCGCTGTCGTCGGTCCAGGCACAGCGCGCATTCACGGTCACGGTCCTGGCCCCGAAGCAGGTCGACGAGTCCCGCCCGGTGTTCCACGTCATCGTGCAGGGGCGCTGGTTGCTCCTGGCCGCGGCCATCGTCGGCGTGCTCGGCGCACTGGCCCTGGCCGACCGGCGCCGACGGATCCTCGCCGGCCTGGCTGTGGGCACGGCGCTCGTCGCCGTCGCCTGTTTGGGGGGCCTCGCCGCTGCCCGGTCGGTGGCCGTCGACCGAGCCCAGTCGGCCGGCGTGAACACCGGCATCTCGACGGCCGTCTTCGACGTCCTGGTCCGCTTCCTCCGGGTGGACCTCTCCATCACCCTCGGGGTGGCGGTGGGCGTGGCCGCCGTCGTGGCCATGTGGTCCCTGCTCCGACCGCGGCCGGCGGGGCGATGGCGCTGAGCGGGACCCGGCCTTTCCTCGGGGAGCGGAGCCAAATCGAAACGTGTTCTAGCATGGGCGCCGAACCGAGAGGGAGGGTACCGACTATGAGCATGCCAACCGACGTGGGGGCCATCGACACGATGATCGGCTTTCCCCACCACGACATGAAGGCGGTCTACCGCTTCATCACCAACCAGACCAAGGACAAGCAGTCCAAGGAGGACTTCGCCTTCCCGGTCGAGTACATGTTCAAAGACGTGCCGGAAAAGGGGCTGACCGAGTCGGACGATCCCATCGGCGTCACCCTCCGGGAGATGGATCTGTGGGGCATCGACAAGGGGGTCATCGGCGTGGGCGATCCGGCCGGCCAGGGCGAGGAGGCCATCCGTCGCTATCCCGACCGGTTCATCCCCTCGCTGTCGGTCGACCCCAACGACGGCATGGACGGCATCAAGGCCATGACCCGTGCCTACGAGAAGTGGGGCATCCGGGCCGTCTCGGCCTTCCCGGCCGGGACCTATCCCCAAGTGGCGATCAACGACAAGAAAATGTACCCCATCTACGCCAAGTGCGTGGAGCTGGGCATCCCCATCTTCTGCTGCGCCGGTGTCCCCGGTCCCCGGATCAAGTTCGCCGTCCAGAAGGTCGAGCTCATCGACGAGGTCATGTTCGACTTTCCCGACCTGGTGTTCGTCACCCGTCACGGCTGCGAGCCGTGGACGGAGCTGGCGGTGAAGCTGATGCTGAAATGGCCCGGCCTCCACTACTCGACCAGTGCGTTCGCGCCCAAGTACTACAACAAGCTCATCGTGGACTTTGCCAATACCCGGGGCGCCGACAAGGTCATCTATGCCGGCTACTTCCCCATGGGCCTGTCCATCGAGCGGATCATGACCGAGATGCCCAACGTGGGATTCAAGGACGATGTGTGGCCCAAATTCCTGCGCACCAACGCCCTCAGGGTTCTCGGGCTGGACGACTGAACGGAGACGACCCATGACCGATACGTACACCACCTTCGACGCCGACAATCACTACTACGAGGCCACCGACGCCTTCATCCGGCACATCGACCCGGCCATGGCCAAGCGGGCCATGCAGTGGGCCGAGATCGACGGCAAGGAGCGCCTGCTCGTCGGGGGACGGGTCAATCGATTCATTCCCAACCCGAAGTTCGACCCGGTGGCGAAACCGGGCAGCCTCGACGAGTACTTCCGCGGCCGCAACCCTCATTCCCAGGACATCCGCGCCTTGTTCGGCGACCTCGAGCCCATCCGGCCCGAGTACCGGCAGCGGGACGCCCGCCTGGCCGTCATGGACGAGCAGGGCATCGACGGCTGCTTCCTCTTCCCCACACTGGGCGTGGGCATGGAGGAGTCGCTCTACCATGACCCCGAGGCCCTCATCGCCGCCTTCCATGCCTTCAACCTGTGGCTCGAGGAGGATTGGGGGTTCGCCTACCAGGAACGCATCTTCGCTGCTCCCATGATCACCCTGGTCGACCCGGACGCCGCGGTGGCCGAGCTCGAGGACGTCCTGGCCCGCGACGCCCGCATCGTGTGCATCAAGGGCGGCCCGGCCCACACCCCGACCGGGCTCACCTCCCCGGCCGACGCCCGGTTCGACCCCTTCTGGGCCCGGATCAACGAGGCAGGCACGACGGTGGGCATCCACTCCGGCGATGCCGGGTACGGTCGGCGCATCAACGACTGGGAGCCCTTCGGCGATTTCGAGGCCTTCCGGTACTCGCCCTTGGGCAGCGTGCTCAACGCAGACCGCCCCGCCTTCGAGACCATGGCCGCCCTGATCTGCCAAGGGGTCTTCGACCGCTTTCCCAACGTCCGGGTGGCCAGCATCGAGTCCGGGGCCGAATGGGTACCGGCGCTGGCCAAGAAGCTGACCAAGGTCTACGGCCAAAACCCGGCCGCCTTCGCATCGCACCCCGTAGAGACGCTTCGGCGCCATGTCTGGGTGGCCCCCTTCTACGAGGACGACCTGGCCGCGGTCAAGGACACCATCGGCATCGACCACCTGCTCTTTGGTTCGGACTGGCCCCACGCCGAGGGCCTGGCCGAGCCCCGCCTGTTCGCCGAGGACCTCCGGCGCAACGGGTTCGACGAGGGGGAGATCCGGATCATCATGAGTGACAACGGCCGCCAGCTGGCCGAGCGCCGTCCCCTCGGTCGGTGATCGAGACCGAGGACGCCGACGGGGTCAGGCTCATCGCCTTCAACCGACCCGAGGCGCGCAACGCCTTCAACGTGGCCATGTACCGGACCGTGGCCGATGCGCTGGAGGAGGCCGGGAGCGACGACACCGTCCATGCCGTCGTCCTCACCGGCCGGGGTTCCGCATTCAGCGCCGGACAGGACCTGCGGGAGATGGGCGAGATCGCCGCCGGGCGTGCCCCCGCCGACACCGGCGCCGGTTTTCCCCGACTGCTCGACAGCCTCCAGGGGTGCCCCAAACCACTGTTCGCCGCGGTCAACGGGGTGGGCGTGGGTCTGGGCTTCACCATGCTGGGGCACTGCGACATCGTGTTGATGGACGAGGGGGCGCGGCTGCGGGTCCCCTTCGCCGAGCTCGGCGTCCCTCCTGAAGCAGGCAGCAGTTACCTCTTTCCGGCCCGCATGGGTTGGCAGGAGGCGGCCCGGGTACTGCTGTGCTCGGAATGGGTCACGGCCCCCCGGGCCGTCGACACCGGCGTCGCCCTCAGGGTGTGTCCATCGGGCACGGTGGTCGACGAGACGATGACCCTGGCCAAGCAGGTCGCCGCCTACCCGCCTGCGGCCGTCCGGGAGATCAAGGCCCTGATGCGGGCGGCACAGGGCGACGCGGTGGGCAACGCCCGCTCCCGTGAGAACGAGGCCTATGGCCGCCTGCTGGGCAGTGCGGCCACCCGCGACGCGCTGGATCGCTGGGGAACGACCTGAGCCTCAGTCGGCTTCGCCCGCTCCCGCCTGCATCTGCTCGTCGATCAGGTTGACCACGGTCGGGTCCATGAGGGTGGTGACGTCGCCCAGTTCCCGGTGCTCGGCGACGTCTTTGAGCAACCGGCGCATGATCTTCCCGCTCCTCGTCTTGGGCAGGTCGGGGGTCAGGA
>DATMMO010000222.1:0-4532 GCA_035569695.1 Acidimicrobiales bacterium
GCTCATCATCTGGCTCCAGGGGATCTGGTTGCCCCTGCACGGCTATGACTTCGCCCGCACCCCGCTGTGGGCCGGACTGGCCATGCTCCCGCTCACCGCCGGGTTCCTCATCGCCGGCCCCATCTCCGGGGTCCTCTCGGACCACTACGGGTCCCGACTCTTCGCCACCGGCGGCATGATCGGCACGGCGATCTCGTTCATTCTCTTGGAGTTGCTGCCCATCGACTTCCCGTACTGGCTCTTTGCCATCTTGTTGTTCGTCACTGGCCTCTTCATGTCGTCTTTCGGCTCGCCCAATCGGGCCGGGGTCATGAACAGCCTCCCGGCCGAGCACCGGGGCTCCGGATCAGGCATGAACACCACCTTCCAGAATTCCGCCCAAGTTCTCTCGATCGGCATCTTCTTCACCCTGATGATCGTCGGCCTCTCCGCGTCACTGCCCCAGAACCTCTACCAGGGACTGGTGGCCCACGGTGTCTCACCGACGGCGGCGGCCAAGGCTTCGCACCTGCCTCCCGTGTCCACCCTGTTTGCTGCCTTCTTGGGCTACAACCCCGTCCAGCACCTGCTCGGGCCCCATGTCCTCTCCCAGATCCCTCCGGCTCAGCAAGCCGTGCTCTCCGGACGGGGCTTTTTCCCCTCGATCATCACCGCCCCGTTCAAATCGGGCCTGCATGCCGCCCTGGACTTCGCCATCGTGGCCAGCCTCCTGGCCGCGGCGGCCTCGTGGACACGGGGCGGGCATGTCAGCGCGAAAGCAACGACGAGTGTCGAACATCGGGCGCTCCGTTCCGAGAGTCAGAATGGCAAGGCCACCAATGGCAAAATCGAAGGCAATGTGGGGGAGTCGCTGGGCGTCCCCATCAACAATCCGGAGGCGATCAGCTGATGGGACCGAGTTCAACATCAACCGAAACAAAGCCCGTTCTGTGGCGCATCGGCGAGTTCGCCAAGCTCACCGGGGTGACCACCCGCACCCTGCGATATTGGGAAGAGTTCGGCTTGCTCCGTCCGAGCAACAGCGGTGAGGGCGGCCAGCGCCTCTACTCATCGACCGACCTGGCCCGGGTGACCCGAATCCGCAATCTTCAAGAGCTCCTGGGGTTCTCTCTGGCCGAAGTTCGAACCGTTCTCGGTGCCGAAGAGGTCGATGTGCTCGACCGGGTCCGGTCCGAGCTCGATTCCGGCGATATCTCCGCATCGCGCCGCAAGGCCCTCTTGGACGAGGCCATCGTGGCCAACGATGAACTCTTGGATCGACTCGACGAGACCCTCGCCCGCATTCAGGCGTTCCGCAACGAACGGGCGGGGGCGGCCGACCGGCTTCGCCAGGCCCGGGCCGAGCTCAAGCGCGGGACGGCGCGTACGTAGGGCTGCGCCGTGCAATCCGAGTCGACGGTCACAGCACAACCTGTGGGCGGTGATCGGTGAGGACCGGGGGAGTGCCTTGGGGCGGGCGGCGAGGTGCGACTGCCCCCGACCGTAGGTGTCGGCGGCTCCCCGACCACGGGGCGGGGGGAGCTATCAGCCGGTCGGCCAGCCGGTAGGCCGTCGATTCGTAGTTCACCCGCCAGCCGCGAAAGTCGGTCCATGCCTCCTCGGCGCTTCGCTCCATCGGGAATCCGATGTGGCGCAACATCCCGACTGCTTGCTCGAACTCGGCAAAGGTGAGGGAGATGGGGGTTTCAGGACCGGGGTCGGAATCCACCGGCCAACCCAGGACGCCGGCTATCCGATTCAGGGCGGTAAACCCCATCCGGAGGCACAGGCGAGCCTGGGACGAGGCGGTGCTCGGGGCCAGAGACAAATGCATGGCCGCCCCGTCCAAGACGGCGAGAAGCCCGATCAGCCACGAGAACCAGGGCTCGGGTGACCGGAAGAGCAGCATCACCGGGTACGTGGTGTGGCTCTCGACCAAATCCGCGGCCCACCCCTCCCACGAGGCGTAGAAGTCGGGCAGGGTGTCGGTGATGCCGACGAGCTGATGGCGAGCCAGGACCTCGGGGCCCCAGGCGGGAAGTCCGGCTCGGCTCTCCAACATGGCCACCAGCGATTCCCGGCGGTTGAAGGATCCATAGAGCGCCGGGAGGTAGGCGATCTGCAAGGCGACAACAACCACCCAGGTACCGCCGGCGGCAATGTCGACCGCTTGGTTCGCCGGCCCTCTGAGGTCGATGGTCCCCACGGTGAAGACAGCCCCGGCAGCCTGCACAAACGCGGAGCCGAGATCGTGGGTGATCCCATCGAGCATGAACCCGTAGCCGATGATGTAACAGACCGCCCAGATGAGGAGCTGTCCCACCAAAGCGACGGGCGCAGTGGGCGCCAACAGGGCGTCTTTGCCCTCGTAGGTTCGAGCCAGTCGGGACAGCCCGATAAAGGCCAGCCGCACCGCTCGATTGACCACCGTGGTCATACGCTCGAAGCCACGCGGTCGACGGGGCAATACGATGGTGAACAGAACGCTCGCCGAAGTGAGAAGCACGATGACTAACCCGAGTGCGAAATACAGGTCGGTCATCGATCCCTCGATTGGCGATGGCCACCACCGGTGGAAATCCAGCGGCCTCTCTTCAAGCTGTGGGTCACAGGATGCCATGGTACGGCCACCAGACGGCAACAGACCGCGACCGCGTCCCCGCTGAGGGCCAGAGGTGTGGCGCCGGTCAATCACCTAACCTCTGGCCTATGAGACACCAGGTCGTAGGCGCCCGAGGGACGAGGATCCACTGCGTCGAGGAAGGGTCCGGTCCGTTGGTCCTGCTCGTCCACGGATTCCCCGAGTCGTGGTACTCGTGGCGCCATCAGCTGCCGGTGATCGCCGAGGCCGGGTTCCGGGCCGTAGCCATCGATGTCCGAGGGTACGGGAGCTCCTCCGCCCCCCTCGAGGTCGAGGCCTACGGGATGCTCCAGCACGTGAGCGACAACCTCGGGGTGGTGGAGGAGTTGACCGGTCCGGACTCGCCGGCGATCATCATCGGCCACGACTGGGGGGCGCCGATCGCCGCCATCTCGGCCCTTCTGCGACCGGACATCTTCACCGCGGTAGCGATGCTCAGCGTCCCCTACAGCCCCCCGGGCCGTCGGCGGCCCACCGAAGCCTTCGCCGAGATGGAGAAGCTGGCCGGCCCCGAGGAGGAGTTCTACATCAACTACTTCCAGGAGCCGGGACGGGCCGAGCGGGAGATCGAGATCGACGTGCGATCGTGGCTGCTCGGCTTTTACCTGGCCGCGTCGGCCGACGGGGTGACGTCGGCGTCCGAGACAGGGTCCATCGCCACCGTGACTCGCGGCAAGATGCTGCGGGACCGCTTTCCCGCCCCCGACCTACTTCCCGATTGGCTCACCCAGGGCGACCTCGGGTTCTACGTCGAGGAGTTCGAGCGGACCGGATTCCATGGCCCCCTCAATCGCTACCGCAACGTGGACCGTGACTGGCAGGACCTCCAGCCGTGGAGAGGAGCGCCCATCCGGGTTCCCTCCCTGTTCATCGGAGGAGAAATGGACGGTCCGACCGTGTGGGGCAGCGGGGCCATCGCCCACTTTCCCGACACCCTGCCGGACCTCCGGGGCAGCCACATCCTCCCCGGGTGCGGTCACTGGGTCCAACAGGAGCGGGCCGATGACGTCAACCGACTCCTGGTGGAGTGGCTGAAGTCGCTGTAGCAGTCAGGGCCGGTTCTCGTCTCGTGGGATCTGGGGCGACATACGGTCGACGTGCACTATCGATCCGAGGCCAGGGGCTCGCCCGTTTCGAGCAGCGACTTCAGGCTGGACAGGAACACGGGCCAACCATTCCTGACCATGGTCGCTGCCGTGCTTCCATCTTCGAAGTCGTCATGGACGACGGTCAGCTTGACCATCTCGGCAACCGGCTCGATTTCGAATGCGACTTGCGATCGCTGTTCCCGGGCCAGCTTGGCGAACAGCTCGTCTCCCAACTGGAGGCGCTCCTTGAGCTCGGGGGTAAAGGTGTGCCACCGGTAGGCAAGTCTCCGGTAGGGATCGGATTCGAGGACGATCTGTTCTGGGTCGGCGATGACGATGCCGTTGTTGTCCCAGATCATGGACGACCCCACCGCCCAGTCGGTGTCGAAGGTGGTCTGCCACCAGCGACGGGTGAACGACGGGTCGGTCAGGGCCTGCCACAGGCGTTCGGGCGTGGTCCTGATGTACGTGGTGTAGACAAATTCCGGTTTCTCCATGGGTGATTCCTCCAGTGCTCGTTTGAGATCCGACAGCGCTCGGACCCGTTCTCGGTCGTAGCGGTTGATCCAGCGTTCAGCGATCTCGTTGATCGGTGCCGCGTTGAGGTAGTGGAGCTTCTCCCGGCCCTGTCGGATCGTCGTGACCAGGTTGGCCGCCTCGAGGATCGCCAGGTGCTTGCTCACGGACTGACGGGCCATGTCCAGGCCTCCGGAGAGGTCGCGAAGGTTCTGCCCGTTGCGAGCGTTGAGGCGGTCGAGCAGGCGGCGTCGACTCGGGTCTGCCAGCGCCTTGAACACATCGACCATGATCGGCTCCACTCCAGC
>DATMMO010000223.1:0-10053 GCA_035569695.1 Acidimicrobiales bacterium
CATCAATACGGCCTCGATCGCCGCCTTCGAGGGCCAGATCGGGCAGGTGGCCTACACGGCGGCCAAGGCCGGCATCGCCGGCATGGCCCTCACCATGGCCCGCGATCTGGGCAGCCTGGGCATCCGGGTGGTCGCCATCGCCCCGAGCCTGTTCACCACCGGCATCACCCAGGGCATTCCCGATGAGTTCGCCGAGGTGCTGACCAAGGACGCCGCCTTCCCCAAGCGCATGGGCAAGCCCGAGGAGTACGGCCGCCTGGTGGCGGCCATCGTGGAGAACCCGATGCTCAACGGCTCGACCATCCGCCTCGACGCCGGGCAGCGATTCGCTCCCAAGTAGCGCAGTCCGACCACCAACAGGGGGAACGTACGCATGTCGATCGCCATTACCGATGACCACCGCACCCTGGCCCAGACGGCGTCGGACTTCCTGGTCAAGAACGGTGCCCGCGGTGCCGCCCGGGACCTGCTCGAGGCCGAGAGCGAGGGGTTGCCCGCCTTCTGGGCCGATGGAGCCGGCCTCGGTTGGCTGGGGCTGCACATCCCCGAGGAGTACGGCGGCTCGGGCTTCGGTCTGCCCGAGCTGGTGATCGTGGTCGAGGAGCTGGGCCGGGCCGTGGCTCCCGGTCCCTTCGTGCCCACGGTGGCGGCCAGCGCCGTCATTGCCGCAACCGCCTCGGCCGATGTGAAGGCTCGCCTGCTGCCCGGCCTGGTCGATGGCTCATCGGTGGGTTCGGTGGCCCTCAGCGGAGCAGTCGAGGTCCGTGACGGCGTGGCCCGCGGCTCTGCGGGGGTCGTGCTCAGCGGGGCGCTGGCCAACGTGGTCTTGGTCCTGGTGGGAGAAGACGTGGCCATCGTCGACCCATCGGCTCCCGGGGTGAACGTGGAGGTCCCGGCCAACCTCGACCCCACCCGGCGCTCGGCTCGGATGACCCTGGAGGGGGCGGCGGTCGAGCTCATCCCCGGTGCCGGCCAGGTCCTGGTCGACCTGGCCCGAGTGCTCCTGGCCGCCGAGTCCACCGGCATCGCCCGGGAGTGCACGGTCCAAGCCAGCGACTACGCCAAGGTGCGCCAGCAGTTCGGACGCCCCATCGCCACCTTCCAAGCGGTGAAGCACCACTGCGCCAACATGGCCGTGGCCGCCGAGCTGGCCACTGCCGCCGTGTGGGACGCGGCCCGGGCGGCGGACGCCGGGGGTGACCAGCTCACCTATACCGCAGCATTGGCCGCCACCCTGGCCGTGCCCGCCGCCGACCACAACGCCCAGCTCAACATCCAGGTCCACGGGGGCATCGGCTTCACCTGGGAGCACGACGCCCACCTCTACCTGCGGCGGGCGACGGCCATCGAAGCCCTTGTCGATGCCGAGCAAGCGGCCATCGACCTCACCGATCTGGTCCGACGAGGGGTCGCCCGGGTGCGCTCGATCGATCTCCCCCCCGAGGCCGAGCCCATCCGGGAGGCTGTCCGGGCCTTCGTGGAGGAGGTGCGCGACCTCGATGGCGATGCCCGGCGCCAGGCAATGATCGAGTCCGGCTACGTCATGCCCCACTGGCCCAAGCCCTGGGGCCGAGACGCCGGGGCCATCGAACAGCTGGTGGTGGAGCAGGAGTTCTCCGAAGCCGCGATCAAGCGACCCGCCTATGGGATCACCGGTTGGGTCATCCTCACCCTGGTCCAGCACGCCACCGAGGACCAGGTCGCCCGTTGGGTGCGCCCCGCGTTGAACCAAGAGGTGATCTGGTGCCAGCTGTTCAGCGAGCCCGATGCCGGTTCCGATGCCGCAGGCATCAAGACCAGGGCCACCCGGGTCGAAGGCGGATGGCTGATCAACGGCCAGAAGGTGTGGACCAGCGGGGCCCACCGGGCCAGCTTCGGCCTGGCCACCGTAAGGACCAACCCCGAGGCCCCCAAGCACCAGGGCATCACCACCGTGGTCATCGACATGTCGGCCGAAGGGGTCACCGTCCGCCCGCTCCGGATGGTGACCGGCAACGCCGAGTTCAACGAGATCTTCTTCGACGACGTGTTCGTCCCCGATGACGATGTCGTGGGGAACGTAGACAGCGGCTGGACGGTGGCCCGGGCCACCCTCGGGAACGAGAGCGTGAGCATCGGCGGCGGGCAAGGGGGGATGTCCCTCCCCGTCGAGGCCTTCATCGCCCCCCTCGACGCCCACCCCGAGCGCCTTCCCGGCGGGGCCGGCCGCGTTGGTCGGGCCATCGCCAGCTCCCAGGCCATGGACATCTTGAACCTGCGCAGCGCCCATCGGGCCGTGGCCGGGAGCGACCCCGGGGCCGAGGGCAATGTGACCAAGCTCGTCCTGTCGGAGAACGGCCACGAGGCGGCGGCCATCCTCAACGCCCTGAGCGGCCCCGACGGCGCCTTCCTGGACGGACCGGCGGCCATCTCGGGGATGATGGTGCTCATGCACCGGGCCATGTCGATCGCCGGCGGGACCTCGGAGATCAAGCGCAATCAGATCGGTGAGAGGATCCTGGGGCTGCCCCGGGACCCCTTGATCAACTGATCTCGTTCAGTTGGTCCCGCTTCCGGCCCGCTGTTGGCGGAGGTAGGCCGCCGTGCCTTTCAGGAACTCCCCGACGTCCTGTGCTTTCGAGGCGGCGATGCCGGCGAAGTACTCGGGCACGTAGACCTGGGCCGACTCTGCGCCCAGGCCCCCCAGGATGGCGTCGACAGCGACGGACACCGGTTCGGCCGGGACGGGAAGGTCGGGGATGTCGTTGTCGGGCAGGCTGAACAGGTCGGTGTCGATCACGCCGGGATAGACCACCATCACCTTGATGCCCGTCTCCCACAGGTCGACCGCCATGGCCTCGGAGAAGGCGGTCAGCGCCGCCTTGGAAGCGTCGTAGGCCGCTTCGCCGGGGGCGCTCAGGGTGGCGGCGATGGAGGAGATATTGACGATGGTGCCAGAACCCCGCTCCAGCATCTGCGGTAGGAGGGCCATGGTCAGACGCATGGGGGACAGGTAGTTGATGTGCATGACCTGGGTGATGGTCTCGATGTCGAGGGCTGTCGTATGGCGCCGTTTGGGGATGCCGGCGTTGTTCACCAACAAGTCGATTCCTCCGAAGGCGTCGACGACGTCGACGGACAATTGATCCACCGCGGCCAGGTCGGCCAGATCGACGGTCCACATGCGGCTCTCCGGTGAGTGCTCGACGCAGCGACCGAGGACTTCGGCCAACCGGTCGGTTCGCCGTGCACAGATGCCCACGATGGCTCCTTGGGCGGCCAGGGCCTCGGCCAACCCAGCGCCGATGCCCGATGACGCACCGGTGACCAGAGTTCGACAGCCGGCCAGGTTCAATCCCATTGTCCACCCCTTTTCGCCCTCGACCTCCTGTCGGTCCCTACCGGCCGGAGTCGTGCGACGCCTTAGGGTCTACCGCAAGACAGATGGCGCGATCCAATGATCAAGCGACTTGTGCGTCAGGAGCCGACCCGACCCCGTACGACGCCACGGGGGTTGGCGTCGGTGTCGTGCTGGCCGAGCGAGTGGCAACATATGGTGATTGCCGTGCCCGAAGCCACCGCCCTGAGGATCCTGATCATCGGCGGTACGGGCCCCACCGGCATTCCCATCGTCAACCGGCTGGTGGCCCACGGCCACGATGTGTCGATCCTTCACCGAGGCCAGCACGAGCGCGCCGAGACGCCGCCCGACGTGGCCCACATCCACGCCGACCCCTACGACGAGACGTCGTTGGCCCAAGCGGTGGCGGGCACCTCGTGGGACGTCGTCGTGGCCATGTACGGCCGCCTTCGGATGATCGCATCCCTCACCCGGGGCCGGTGCGGTCATTTCGTGTCCGTCGGGGGCGTGCCCGCCTATCGGGGTTGGACCGACGCCTGGCAGCATGAACCGCCCGGTCTGCCTGTTCCGGTTCGAGAGGATGCCGACCTGGTCGAGGATCCGGCCATCGATGACAAGGGCTACCGCATCGTGCGGACCGAAGCGGCGGTGTTCGAGGCCCATCCCACCGCCACCCACTTCCGCTACCCCTATCTCTACGGGCCTTATCAGCCGGTTCCACGCGAGTGGTCGGTGGTCCGGCGCATCCTCGACCAGCGGCGGCGCATCATTGTGGCCGATGAGGGGCTGACCCTCCACCACCACTGCTACACCGAGAACTGCGCCGCCGCCGTGGTGCTCGGCATCGAGCATCCCGAGCGATTGTCGGGCATGGTGTGCAACGTGGGGGACGAGGAGGTGCTGACCGTGCGCCAGATGGTGGAGCTGTGCGCCGAGGAGCTCCGAGCCGACCTGGACATCGTGTCGATGCCCTATGAGCTGGCCGTGCCGGCCTGGCCGCTGCTGGCCCAGCCCCTCCCCACCCACCGGGTGCTCGATGTGGCCCGCCTCCATGACCAGCTCGGCCATCGCGACGTGGTGCCGGCCCGCCAGGCGGTGGCCCGCACAGCACGGTGGTTGGCCGACAATCGGCCACCGCGGGGTGGCATCGAGGAGCAGGTACTCACCGACCCGTTCGACTACGGTGCCGAGGACGCGTTGATCGGGTCATGGCTGGCCGCTCGCTCGCAGGTTGTCGTGCCCGACTTCGCCGTGCAACCGGCCTGGGGTCTGGCCTACAGCGGTCCACACGGGCGGCCCCGCACCAACAAGGAGTTCATGGATTGACGAGGCCACTGGAGGGTATTCGCATCCTGGACCTGTCCATCGCCCTGACCGGTCCCTACGCGGTGACGCTCCTGGCCGACCAGGGTGCCGAGGTCATCAAGGTGGAGCGACCGGGTATCGGTGACCTGGCCCGATGGGTTGGAGTTTCGGTGAACGGCATGAGCGCGCTGTACCTGATATGCAATCGGGGAAAGCGGTCGATCGCTGTCGACATCAAGGCGCCTGAAGGCGTGGTCATTGTCAAACAGCTGGCGGCGCGGGCCGACGTCGTCATCCAGAACTTCCGTCCCGGCGTGATGGACAGGCTCGGCCTCGGGTACGAGGCACTCCGCCAGGTCAACCCGGAGGTCGTGTACGCATCGTTGTCGGGTTTCGGGTCGCAGGGCCCCTACCGCGACCGCAGTGCCTACGACACGGTCGGCCAGGCCTACGGGGGGCTGGCGGCGAACCAGGCTGATCCGGCCGACGGCGTTCCCGTGTTCCTCCGGCAGACGGCGGCCGACAAGGTCACTGCGCTGTACGCATCGCAGGCCATCACCGCCGCTCTGTTGGCCCGGGCCATGGGCAAGGGCGGACAGCACATCGAGGTGGCGATGATGGACGCGGTGGCGTCGTTCCTCTGGGCCGATTCGGCCGGAAACGAAGTGCTCCTCGAGTCCGACCACTCGCAGAACTCGAGCTTCGTGGCCGGCTTCAACCCCATGCGCTTCAGTGACGGTTGGGGGATCGTCACCCCCACCTCGGTCGAGGACTTCTCGGGTATGTGCAGGGCGCTCGACGTCGAGGGCTGGGACGACCCCCGGCTGGCCACCATGGAGGAGCGCAACAAGCACCGGGACGTCACCTCGGCGCTGGTCGACGTGTGTTATGCCCGGGCGGCGAACCTGACCATGGCCGAGGCCACGTCTCGGTTCGAGGAGCAACGCATTCCCTTCGCCATGATCCTTTCCCCCGATGAGCTGACCCGTGATGCCCACGCCGTCGCGGTCGGGCTGTTCGAGGAGTACGACCACCCCGTTGTCGGTCCCATCCGTTTCCCGCGCCATCCGGCCCGGTTCCTGAGCACCCCGGCCCGATCGCCCGGCTCCTCTCCTGCTTTGGGCGAGCACACCGACGAGGTTCTGGTCGAGCTGGGTATGACCGACCGGGTTGCCGACCTTCGAGCCTCGGGCGTCGTGGCCTAGCCACCGTCCAGTGGCGGCCGGCGTCAGACACTACGGTGCACCAGCAACATCGTCGACCTGTCCATCCCGACATCGCCACCCGACGGAGCCCGAAACCATGGACCACATTGCTGACCGTAGGGGACGGGACGCCGGCGACGTCGAATCCGTCGTCGGGCCTTAGCCGGTACCCAGGGTGCCACTGCTCGTAGCCGCGCCGGACAAGTTTCGCGGTACGGCGACGGCCCGTGAAGTGGCCGGGGCCATCGAGCGGGCCGCATCGGCCCTGGGGTGGTCGGCTCGCGCCGCACCGGTATCCGACGGAGGGGAGGGACTGCTCGAGCTGTTCGATGTTCCCGGCTCCCGGCTCGAGGCCACATCGGTGACCGGACCGCTCGGAGCGACGGTGAAGGCGCCGTGGCGAGTGCACGGCACTCGAGCCGTGGTGGAGATGTCGAGGGCCTCAGGTCTGGTCCTGGCCGGCGGGGCCGAGGGGAACGATCCCATGGGCGCGACCACTCGGGGCACGGGCGAGCTCATGGTGGCCGCCGCCACCGAGGTGGGCGGCGACGGGACGCTGGTGGTGGGGCTGGGGGGGTCGGCCACCACCGACGGTGGCTGGGGGGCGATCGGTGCCGTCGAGGAGGCCGGTGGGCTGGGCGGGGTGTCGCTGATCGGTGCCTGTGACGTGGAGACCACCTTCGTGGAAGCGGCCACCGTGTTCGGCCCCCAGAAGGGGGCAACCCCCCGACAGGTGGTGGAGCTGGAGGACCGGCTCCGAGCACTGGCCGACCGCTATCGGACCGACTACGGAGTGGACGTGCGGGGCGTCCCCGGCGCCGGAGCCGCCGGTGGGCTGGGTGGTGCGCTGGTCGCCCTGGGAGGGCGGCTCCAGTCGGGTTATGAGCTGGCGGCCGACCTCGTCGGGCTTCGTCGCCACCTGGGCCAGGCCCAGCTGGTCGTCACCGGCGAGGGCACGCTCGACCGGGCATCGTTCGCCGGCAAGGTGGTCGGCGGCGTGGTCCGTGATGCCTCGGCCCTCGGCGTCCCCGCACTGGTGATAGCCGGTCGCGTCGCCCCCGAGATCGATGCGGAGGTCGCAGGAGCCGTCCATGTCGTGTCCCTGGTGCACGAGTTCGGTGAGCGCCGGGCGATGGAGGACACCCTGTCCTGTATCGAGGCAGTGGTGCGGGCATCACTGGATCGGTTCACGTCGCCCTAGAGGATCCACCGGGGTGACGGCGACCATCGAGCCGAGCATGTGCCCGGTGCCTCGAACCTGTGGCACGGTTGAGCAGGTGACCGAATACGACCTCTTCTCGCGCTTCTACGACGCGGTGATGGACGATCCCGCTCCTCGGGCCGACCGGGTCGTCGAATGGATCGAACGGTATCGCCCACAGCCGACCTCCGTGCTCGAGCTGGGCTGCGGTACCGGATCGATTCTGGCTCGGCTGGGCTCGGTTCCCGAGCTGACCGGGATCGACCAATCGTCGGAGATGCTGGCCGTGGCCCGGGCCAAGGTCCCCCGGGCCCGCCTGGTCGAGGCGGACATGAGGTCGTTCTCCCTGGGGGAGCGGTTCGACGTGGTCATCTGTGTGTTCGACAGCGTGAACCATCTGTTGTTCTTCGGTGATTGGGAGTCGATGTTCGATGCCGTCCACCACCATCTGGTCGACGGAGGCCTGTTCATCTTCGATGTCAACACGGTGGGCGAGCTTCGACGCTTGGGTGAGGAGTCGCCGTGGGTCGATGACTTCGACGGGGGAGTGGCCATCATCGACGTCTCCTACGCTGAGGACGGGGAGTCCGAGGGGATCTCGGTGTGGGACATCCGGATCTTCGAGGAGATCGGCCCCTCGCAGTACCAGCTGCACCGCGAACGGATCGGGGAGCTGGCCGTACGCCTTTCCCGGCTACGGACGGCCCTGCAGTCGAAGTTCGTGCTCCTCGACGAGCAGAGCGAGCGGGGCGATGCCCCCACTGACGACTCGATCAAGGGCCACTTCGTCTACCGTCGCCGGCCCTGACCCCCACCGTGCCCTCGGCCTGCGCCCCGGGCCGTGTCCGGCGAGCGCGCCTGTGGGACGATGAGGTCCGATTCCGAGACGATCAAGGATGGCAGCCATGCCCGAACCAGGAATGTTGACGGCCGACGCCTGGGTGACCACGGCCTACGGAGACCCAACCGAGGTCATGGAGCGCCGGGAGGTCGAAGTCCCCCCGCCGGGGGCCAACGAAGTCCGGGTGGCCGTTGATGCCTTCTGCCTCAACCTGAACGACATCGACATCATCCGCGGTCGGTATGCCACCCTCATGTTGGAACCGCCCTTCGTGCCCGGGATGGAATCGGTGGGAACGGTGGAAAGCGCCGGACCGGGGGCGGAGCACCTCCTCGGGCAACGGATCGTCGGAATCCCGACCCTGGCCCACGGCGGGTACGCCTCTCACGCCGTCGTCGATGCGGCAACGGCCATGGAGCTGCCCGGCTGGCTCAGCGACGCCGACGGTGCGGCCATGCACTACCCGTTCCACCTGGGCTGGTTCGCCCTCCACGAGCGGGCCCGGCTGCAACCGGAGGAGACGCTTCTGGTCCACGCGGCCGCCGGCGGGACCGGTTCGGGGGCTCTGCAAATGGGCAAGGCCCTGGGGGCCAAGGTGATCGCCACCGCCGGATCCGATGAGAAAGTCGAGTATTGCCGCCAGCTGGGGGCAGACGTGGCCGTGAACTACCGGACGACGGACTTCGTGGAGGTGGCGATGGAGGCCACGTACGGGCATGGCGTCGACGTGGCCTTCGACGCCGTCGGCGGGAACGTCACCATCGAGACGTTCAAATGCATGGGATTCAACGGTCGCCATCTGATTGCCGGATGGAGCGAGGGGATCGAGCTCGAGGACGCCCACTATCTGACCCCGCGAGCCATGGCCTACGGCAACTTCTCGTTGTGCGGCGTGTGCCTCGTGTACGTGAACGATCCCCTCGGTGTCCGCCGCACCATGGGGTTCAACTGGCCGGGACGCAGTGAGGGTCAACGGGCCCATGCCACCATCCTCGAACTGATACGCACCGGCCAGATCCGTCCCACCGTCACCCGCGAGCTCGAGTTCGACGCCGTTCCCGCCGCGCTGGAGGACATGGAGCAGCGCAAGACGATGGGGCGGCTGGTGGTGCGGCGTCAGCGTTGAGATCAGGTCGGTTGGTCGGGCCCCGGAGTGAGCAAGGCAGCACTTGGTCCGCTGGACGCGGACAGGTCGAATCCGCCCGACCCGTGAGATTTCAATGATCGATATGAGGTTTCAGTGTTTGGGTCGGCTGGGTAAGGGCATAATGAAAGAAAAGATTGCACTAGGAACCTGACCCGTCGGGGTGTCGACTGATTCTCATGGCAGCCATCACATGATCCGGCGGGTAGGCAGCTTGGGACTGGTCAAGACGGGAGTGCTCCTCTCGGCCTTGGCCGTGATGGTTACCGTCGGCCCGGCCGCCCCGGCAGCGGGAACGTCCGGAGCCGGGTCGACCTCGAGCACTGCGGCCGACGCCACCGGTCCGGCCACCCGCAGTCATACCGCAGTGCGCATCGTCGTTCCTCCAGTGGTCGTCATTCTGGTCAACGGCAGCGGGAACCCGGTGGGGGTGGAGACCAATACGAACCGGTCCCCTCGTCGGGGCGACATGTTCTTCACCACCGACAGCCCCCGGAGCGAGAACCTGAACAAAGCCACTCAGGCCCAAACCGACCAGGTCTTGAGGGCGATCCTGCCGATGGCCGTGTGGCAACCGGGCTGGCACTACTTCGGGCGGAAGTAGTCGGTCGGCTCGAGCCGCGGCGTCGCCCGTCAGTGCTTCAGGGACGCCACGGGGCACCGGCGGCCACCGTCTCCGTGTCCCGGCCCGACCGCAGGAGCTGACCGGCCAAGGCTCCGGTGAACTCGCCGTGGCGCACGATCTCGGACCCGTTCACCATGACGTGTTCGATGCCGGTGCCTTCGGCATAGAGGCGGCTGGCCCCGCCGGGCAGGTCGTCGCGCCGCCGTTCGGGGCCGTGGCCCACGGTCTCCGGGTCGAAGACCACGAGGTCGGCCCACCAACCCTCGGCCACCCGCCCCCGGTGCTTGAGCCCGTACAGGCGCGCCGGAACGTCGGTGAGCAGATGAATGGCCTCCGGCCAGCTCAGCAGGGCTCGCTGCCGCACGCCGTGGCCGAGCAACGCGGTGGAGTAG
>DATMMO010000224.1:0-6465 GCA_035569695.1 Acidimicrobiales bacterium
GAGACCTACCTCAAGGACGGACGACTGGCCGTACCGGCCGCCCCCCTCGATCACGAGCAGATGGGTCTCTCACCCGGCTACCGCCTCTATGGGCTGGCCGACGGATGGATCGCCCTCTGTGCTCAGGACGAGGACCAGCTCTCCCGCGCCTGCTCGGTGGTCGGGGCATCGAACCCGAACGACATCGCGGCCCGTCTGGCCGCGACCCGGTGCGACGACGCCTTGCGCGACCTCCGAGCCGCTGGGGTTCCCTGCGAGCCGGTCCGCCTCGACCAGGGCGAGGCCTTCCTCGATGACGAGCAGAACCGGGTGCTGGGGCTCGTCGCCTCGTACCCTCACGCCGAGTGGGGACAGCTCGAGCAGGTGGGGGCGTTGTGGAGCCTGGGAGACCTGGACGTGAGTCTGGACCGGGCCCCGCCGGCATTGGGCCAGCACACTCGGGAGGTCCTCGCCGCTGTGGGCCTGGACGAGGCCGCCATCGCCGAGCTGCTGGCCGGTTCGGTGGCGGTGCAGTCGGTCCCCGAAGCAGCAGCACCGTGAGCGGCCGGCGTGATGCGGTGCGGTTGTCGCCAACTGGACAGCTTCTCGGGCCTCCGGGTTATGCTCCGCGGCGTCCGGCGGCATGGGGAACCAGGGGGTATCGATGACCGAGGCTGCGACACCGTTTCGCATACTGCCTGAGCTCACAAACCGCAACCGCCATTTCTGGCAGGGGGGCCGGGACGGCCAGCTCGTCTTCCTCCGCTGTCAGGACTGCGGGTACTACATCCACCCCCCCACGCCCATCTGCCCGCGTGACCGGTCGAAGCACGTGGCCGCCGAGCCGGTGAGCGGACGGGCCGTGGTGACCAGCTACACCGTCAACCACCATCCCTGGCTGGGGCCTGCGGTCGAGCTGCCCTACGTCATCGGCCTGGTCGAGATGATCGAACAGGCCGAGCTCCGGCTGACCACCAACATCATCAACTGCCCCCCCGAGTCGGTGCACGTGGGGATGGACGTGCGCGTTGTCTTCGAGCACCACGAGGACCCCAACGGCGACGTGTGGTTGCCGCTCTTCGAGCCCCTGGGAGGTGCCGGTGTCAACTCGTGACGATCTGGTCGAGAAGCGCTGTGCCATCTCGGGTGTGGGCCAATCGGACATCGGGCGGCGGTTGGGGCGGGATCCCCTCGAGCTGACCCTGGACGGATGTCTGGCCGCCGTCGACGACGCCGGGCTGACCCTGGCCGACATCGATGGGGTCTCGACCTATCCCGGGGCCATGGGCGTGCCCAAAGGATTCACCGGTGCCGGCGCCGTCGATGTCATGGACGCGCTCCGACTGGAGGTGAACTGGTACGACAGCGGCGTGGAGACCTCGGGACAGTTGGGGTCGGTCATGAAGGCGTGCCTGGCGGTGGGGGCCGGAATGGCCAACCACGTGCTGTGCTTCCGATCGGTGTGGGAGGGCAGCGCCCAGGGAAGCGGCGGTCGGGCCAGCATCTCCATGGGCGGTGGTAGCGGCAAGTACTACGCCTCGGGCTTTCAGCAATGGACGTTGCCGTTCGGCTCGGCCTCGGCCTCGTGCTGGGTGGCGTTGTTCGCCCAGGCCCACATGGACCGGTACGGGACCACCCCGGAACAGCTGGCCCAGATCGCGCTGAACGCCCGGCGCAACGCGGCGCTGAACCCCAACGCCATCTATCGGGACCCGATGTCGCTCGACGACTACTTCGATTCCCGCATGATCACCACCCCGCTCCGCCTCTTCGACTGCGACGTCCCCTGCGACGGGGCCACCGCGGTGATCGTCTCCCGTCGGGAGCGAGCCGTCGACCTGGCCCAGGCGCCGATCTACATCGAGGCCATGGGCACAGCCATGCACGACCGGCCGAGCTGGGACCAACTGCGCGACCCCACCCGCACCGTCGGCGCCGACGCCGCGGCCCAGATGTGGTCCCGCACCTCGCTGACCCCGGCCGACGTCGACGTGGCCGAGCTCTACGACGGGTTCAGCTACCTGACCATGTTGTGGCTCGAGGCACTCGGCCTCTGTCCCGTGGGCGAGAGTGGTCCCTTTGTCGAGGGCGGCCACCGGATCGCCCGCGACGGCGTCCTGCCCCTCAACACCAACGGCGGCCAGCTCTCGGGCGGACGGCTCCACGGCTACGGGTTCCTCCATGAGGCCTGCGTCCAGCTGCGAGGCGACGCCGGCGAGCGGCAACTGGCCACCCGACCGGCGGTGGCCGCGGTGGCCGCCGGTGGCGGCAACACCTGTGGCTGCCTGCTGCTGACCAACGTCGCTTGAGCCGAGCTCGTCTGGACCGCTCGACGGGTAGGCCGAGGGCGGCCCGATGAGGCTTCGGGCCACCCACCGCCAGGCGGCCAGCTCGCGCTACCTGCAGCCCGGCGGGTGCTGGGACGTGCCCACCCTGGATGCCCTGGCCGCCGACCATCCCGTGGCCAGCGGTGCGGCGGTGGCCGACTCGGTCTCCCGCCTCGACGCCGGTGCCCTGTCCACCGCCGTTGCCTCGCTGGCCGGCGGGCTGCGCACCGCCGGGGTGGCCAGAGGCGACGCGGTGGCCTGGCAGCTGCCCAACTGCACCGAGGCGTTGGCGTTGTTCAGGGCATGCTGGCGACTGGGTGCCGTCGCCGTCCCGATCCACCACCAGCTGGGACGCTCGGAGGCCGACCAGCTGGTCGGGGTGGTCGACCCCGCGGTGGTGCTGGCCGGCCCCGGCCTGGCCCTTCATCATCGCCCCGGTGTCGTCACCGTGCAATCGGGATCGCAGGGCTGGGACGCGCTGGCTCGTTCGGACCCGGTGCTGGCCGGCACAGCGAGGGGCTCCGATCTGGCCGTCGCCCTCTTCACCTCCGGATCGACCGGGGAGCCCAAGGCCGTGCTCCACACCCACCGGGCCCTCTCCTACAAGGCGAGCGTCATGGTTGCCGCCCACGGGCTGGGTGCGTCCGACATCGTGTTGATGCCTGCTCCCCTGTCCCACATCTCCGGGCTGTTGAGCGGTGTGCTCATTCCCGCCGCCGTGGGAATGCGGACCGTCCTGATGGAGCGGTGGGATCCCGACCGGGCCGTCCAACTGGTCGAAGACGAGGGCGTCACCTTCATGATCGGGCCGCCCACCTTCTTCTCGGCCATGGCCAACGCCGCCAGCTTCTCCGGTCGGGCCGTCTCCAGCCTGCGACTCATCTCTGTCGGCTCCATGACCACCAGCGCCGACTTCGTGGCCAGCACGGCGTCGGCCTTCGGCGCCACGGTCAAACGAACCTACGGATCGACCGAGGCGCCGACCGTCACCACCTCGACCTGGAGCGATCCTCCCGATCGCGCTGGGCACACCGACGGCAGAACGGTGAGCGCGGCCGAGCTGTCGGTGGTCGATCCCGAGAGCGGACGCGCCGTGCCCGCCGGTGAGAGTGGCGAGCTCCTGCTCCGGGGGCCCGAGCTCTTCGCCGGTTATGCCGACCCGGATCAGACCAGCAGGTCGATGCACCGCGGCTGGTTCCGGACCGGGGACCTGGCCACGCTGGACGAGCAGGGTTGGCTGACCATCGTCGGGCGCATCAAGGAGCTCATCATCCGGGGCGGCGAGAACATCGTGCCTGCCGAGGTGGAGCGCGTCCTCGAGTCGCACCCGTCGATCGAACAGGCCGTTGTCGTCGGCTACCCGGATGAGCGCCTGGGCGAGCGGGTGGCCGCCTGTGTGATCACCACCGGTCCCTTCGATCTCGACGCCTGTCGGGACTGGTTCGTCGCTCAGGGCATCGCCCGGTTCAAGACGCCTGAGCTCGTCCTGCCCCTGGACGCGTTCCCGCTCCTCAGCTTGGGCAAGCCCGATCGCGAAGCCCTTCGCACCCACGTCAGCCAGCTCAGGGTGCGCGCCGAAGAAGTCAAATAGTGTGAACCGGGCAAGCCGGCACGAGGACAGGGAGACTGCATGGCGACAGTGAAGATTGAAGACGGAACGATCAGCTACGAGATCATCGGCGACGGCGGGCAACCGTGGGTGCTGACCCCCGGCGGCCGCTTCAGCAAGGAAACGCCCGGTCTCAAACAGCTGGCCGAGGCGTTGGCCGCCCAGGGCAAGCAAGTCCTCATTTGGGACCGCCCGAACACCGGCGCCTCGGACGTCGTCTTCACCGGGACATCCGAGTCGGAAATGCAAGCTGATCGCCTGGCCGGCCTGTTGCAGACCCTGGACATGGGGCCGGCAGTGATCTTCGGCGGCTCCGGTGGTTCGCGGATCTCGCTGCTCACCGCGGCGCGGCACCCCGAGGTGGCGGCCGGCCTGGCCATGGTGTGGATGAGCGGCGGCACCTACGGCCTGATGGGTCTGGCCATGGTCTATTGCGGTGAGTCCATCCGCGTGGCCTGGCGGGGCGGCATGGAAGCGGTGGTGGAGCTGCCGGAGTGGAGCGAGGTGCTCGAGCGCAACCCGGCCAACCGAGAGCGCTTCCTCAGCCTCGACCGGCGCGCCTTCATCGAGACCCTCGAGCGGTGGATGCAGGCTTACTGCGTCGGTCCCGACGAACTGGTGCCGGGGATGCCCGATGACCAGTACGCCACGGTCACGGTGCCCACGCTGATCTTCCGCAGCGGGGCCAGCGACCCCCACCACACCCGGGCCACCTCGGAGCGCTTGCACGAGCTGATGGTCGGGTCCCGCCTGGTCGAACCACCCTGGGGCGACGACGAGTGGAACCAGCGTTCCGACGCGGCCCGGAGCGGTACCGGGTTTCTCTTCGAGCACTGGCCGCTGCTGGCCCCGCAGTTGCTCGAGTTCGCCGAGACCGTTCCGTCCTGATCAGGACGGAACGGCCGGCCGTGGTCAGAGGCGGTAGAGCTTGGCCGCGTTCTCGCCCAGGATCTTGCGGCGGACACCAGGGCTGACCTCGCGCAAGACGTCGTTGGCCGAGGTGAGCGGGTCCGGGTAGAGGCATGTCGGGTGGGGGAAGTCCGTTTCGAACATGATGTTGTCCTCGCCCACCGAATCGATGAGGGAGGCCACCTTGTTGCGCTCGAACCACAGCGTGGCGTAGATCTGGCGCTTGAAGTACTCGGCCGGGGTGAGGGAGAATTTGGCCAGTTCGTCGGGGGCGTTCTCTCGCATCTCGTACTCGAGGGCCTCCAGGATGAAGGGGATCCACCCCGTGCCGCTCTCGACCGACACGATCTTCAGCTCGGGGAACCGATCGAGCATCCCCGAGCAGATGATGTTGACCACGACGCGGGCATTGCCGATGAACAGCAGCGTCCCCCCAATGGCCAGCTTGGTGTCCTCGGCGTGTGATGCCCAGGGGTAGTTCCCGAAGAAGCTCATGGTGGTGAGGCTGGCGCCGATGTGGAAGTGCACGGGCAGCTTGAGCGAGCTGCACACCTCCCACAGTGGATCCCACGCCATGCTGGCCAGGTCGGGGGAACCCTGGTCCTGGGGGTCCGAGGTGATGTTCACGCCGCGGAGGCCGAGGTCGTTGACCCTGATGGCCTCCCGGACACAGGCGTCGACGTCCCAGGCCGGGAGGACGCCCATGGGCAGCAGGCGATTGCCCGACTCCGATTGCATCTCGCCCATGGCGTCGTTGAAGATCTCCAGGCAGGCGGTGCGCAGGGCCAGGTCGTCGACGGCCTCGGTCAGCCCCTGGCCGCCCAGTCCGATGACGTTGGGGAAGATGACCTGAGCCCAGATCCCGGTCTCGTCCATGAGCTCCACCCGGGCCACCGGGTCATAAGCGGCAGGGTGGATCTGGCCGATCTCCCACTCGTAAAGGCCCTCGGAGGCACGGACCTTGACGTTGTCCCGTCCGATCACGCCGCCGCCGCCGGCTCGCCCCAGGACCTCGCCGTCCACCACCCAGGTGGCCGCCCCGTCCACCTGGGTGACGTGGGGCATCCGGTCCAACAATCCCGCTGGAGCCCGCTTGGTCCACAGATCGTGGGGCTCGGTGAGGTGTGTGTCGGCATCGATGACCCTCACCGGGTCGAGCTCGATTGTCATTGGACATCCCCTTGCAGTAGGCCGCATGCCGGTTGGCCAGAGCCGGAACCGGGCTGCTGACAGGATAGGCCACAAACAGAAGCGCGTGTTTTCGCTGCCCCTGATGGAGCCGGTCCCCCGGGCCGAAGCCCCCGTCAATCGTTGCGGGGGAACCCCAGATTGACTTCGCCGTGGCTCGGGTCGAGCCACCGGCTGGTGACCACCTTGCCCCGGGTGAAGAAGTGCACACCCTCGGTCCCGTGGGCGTGGGTGTCCCCGAACAAGGAGCTCTTCCAACCGCCAAAGGAGTAGTAGGCCACGGGGACAGGGATGGGGACGTTGACCCCGATCATGCCCACCTCGACCTCGTTCTGGAAGCGACGGGCCGCTCCCCCGTCGTTGGTGAAGATGGCCGTGCCGTTGCCGTAGGGGTTGGCGTTGACCAGGGCCAGGGCATCGTCATAGGTGGCCACCCGGACCACCGACAACACG
>DATMMO010000225.1:0-2549 GCA_035569695.1 Acidimicrobiales bacterium
CATCGAGCGGGCCAACGACGTCGACGACGCCCATGTGGATGGCGAGCGGGTGGAACTGGTGACCACGGCCGGCCGGCTGTTCTTCAACTCCGGCCTGCCCGACGGCTACCGCTTTATCAACGACATCGTGGGGAAGCGCAACACCTCCATCGGCTCCATCGTCGAAGAGGTTGCGGCCAACTATCCCAAGCACCTGGTGGCCGAGAGCCTCGACCGCATCAAGGCGCTCGGGTTCCGCTACGCCGCCCAGTCCGGGCTCACCATCTCCATCAACGACGTCCGCACGCCGTCGGACAAGCAGACCATCCTCGACCGCTACGAGAAAGAAGCGGACAAGGCTGAGACGCAGTTCAAGCGGGGCATCATCACCGACGACGAGCGTCGCCAGAAGGAGATCGAGATCTGGACCTCGGCCAACTCCGAGGTGGGCCGGGCCATGGAGAAGTCGCTGTCCAAGATCGCCTTCAACCCGCTCGACATGATGGTCGACTCCGGTGCTCGAGGGAACGCCCAGCAGATCCGCCAGATCGCCGGCATGAAGGGCCTGGTCTCGAACCCTCGCGGTGAGATGATCCCCCGGCCCATCAAGTCGTCGTTCCGGGAAGGTCTGTCCGTGCTCGAGTACTTCATCTCGACCCACGGCGCCCGCAAGGGACTGGCCGACACCGCCCTCCGGACCGCCGACTCGGGCTACCTGACCCGGCGTCTGGTCGACGTGGCCCAGGAGCTGATCGTCCGGGAGGACGACTGCGGGAGCACCCGCGGCATCTGGATCGACAACATCGTTCCCGACGAGGCGGGCAAGCGCTCGTATTTGGAGACCAGGGTCTACGGCCGCATCACCGTCGACGACGTCGTCCTGTCGGACAAGTCGACCATCCCCGCCGGCACCATCCTGCTCGACGACGTGGTCAACCGGCTCCGAGACGACCCCAAGATCGACCGGGTCCGCACCCGGTCGGTGCTGACCTGTGAGGCCGAGCAGGGCATCTGTGCCGCCTGCTACGGCCAGTCCCTGGCCACGGGCATGATGATCGAGCTCGGTGAGGCGGTCGGCGTCATCGCCGCGCAGTCCATCGGCGAGCCCGGCACCCAGCTGACCATGCGTACCTTCCACACCGGCGGCATCGTGGGCGAGGACATCACCCACGGCCTCCCCCGAGTGGTCGAGCTGTTCGAGGCCCGCACGCCCAAGGGCGCTGCCGTCCTGGCCCGCCATTCCGGCGTGGTCCGCGTGGAGGAAGAGGAGAGCGGCCGCCGTATCACCGTGGTGGCCGACGACGGCGCCGAAGAGACGGTGCTGGTGGCCCAGCGCGCCCACCTCGAGGTCACCGACGGCCAGGAGGTCGGGGCGGGAGACGCCCTGGTCGAGGGGCCGAAGGATCCCAAGGAGCTGCTCGACGTCAAGGGCATCCGGGAGACCCAGCAGTACCTGGTCGAAGAGGTCCAGAAGGTCTACCGGGACCAGGGCGTGTCCATCCACGACAAGCACATCGAGCTCATCGTGCGCCAGATGTTGCGCCGGGTCCTGGTGGCCGAGCCGGGCGATGCCCCGTTCCTGCCGGGCGAGCGCGTCGACAACCGGTCCTACGCCGAGGTCAACCGGGAGCTGGTCCAAGACGGCAAGCGCCCGGCCGAGGGTCGTCCCGAGCTGATGGGGATCACCAAGGCCTCGCTGGCCACCGAGAGCTGGCTGTCGGCGGCCTCCTTCCAGGAGACCACCCGGGTGCTGACCGAGGCGGCCATCGAGGGCAAGTCGGATCAGCTCTACGGGCTGAAGGAGAACATCATCATCGGGAAGCTGATCCCGGCCGGCTCGGGCATGGAGCGCTACCGGGACATCCGGCTGGAGATGCCGGGCGCCGAGGCCCTGCCCTTCTGGGCCCTCGGGTCCGAGGGCGACGCCGGCACCGAGGACCTGGCCGCATGGCTGCGGGACTCCGGTGGCGACGGCCCGGTCGAGAGCTTCAGCTCGGAGATCGACGCCAGTTGGCTGGGTGCCGTTCCTGGCGCCGACGACGCCGAGGGTGGCTCGACCCCGACGGGTGAGACTGTCCTGGGCGGGGGCGATCCCTCGCCGGCGCCGGGCGAGAGCGCGGCCGAGACCGGGACCTGACCGACCGGCCCTTGTCGATCGGGCCCGAGAGACCGGGACCTGACTGACCGGGACCTGACTGACCGGGACCGACCGGCCCGATCGGGGGCCTGATGACGCAGCGACGGGGGCCCGAGACGGCCCCCGTCGGCGCGCCAGGACGGCCGTTCCGCCACTACACTGAGTGAGGCGATCGCACCCTGTGGGTATCGATCGGGGCTCCGGTGAAGCCGACCGGTGTGGCTCCGTGGACCCGTTTGCCCTGCAGGGGGCGAATGCCGTAAGATTTCCTGTCTGCACGGGCACTCCGCCGGTATACGCGCTGTGCCCCGTTCCGCAGGCCGCCCCGCAGTTCAAACGTAGAGGTAACGCGTGCCCACGATTTCCCAGCTCGTCCGCAAGGGTCGAGTGACCAAGGCCACCAAGACCAAGACCCCGGCCCTGCGAGGCGCGC
>DATMMO010000226.1:0-6240 GCA_035569695.1 Acidimicrobiales bacterium
AGAGGCCAGGCTGGAACCGACGTACTGAGGTGTCTCAGTATTCGTGGCCCACATTGGTAGGGCACCTGTCGTGTTGTTCACAAGGACGCTATCCGATACCAGTGCGGCCGAGTGGTGTTGGCTCCCAAGCGATGATGCAGATCCACGAGCCGCCTGTGGCCAGTAGGCGGCAAGGTTGCCCTTGTCGGTCAAGGTGATGTAGGCGCCGGGATGTCCCGGCGTCTTGGAGGACCAGAGCACCGTGGAGCCGTGGATTACTTCGGCGTTGCCGTTGGACTGCATCGTGAAATAAGCGCCGGGGTGACCGCCAGTCTTCGACGACCAGATGGATCGCGGCAGGAGGAACTGGCAGTAGCGCGTCCTGCACGACGGCGACGGAGCTCTCTTGAGTGCCCGCACCTGAGGCGTCTTCTGCTTCATGGGCAAGTAGTACAGAACCAGATCGCCGTTCTTGAGCATGGTGAGCCTGCTCGGGCCGTTGGCAGCGACAATCGATTGACCGGGTTGGAGCGTCTGGCCCGATTCCAGGGTATTTCCGACGGTTCTGGCGGAAACAGTTGTCGTTGTCGAGGACGCGTGTGCAGCGGTCGCGCTGAGAGCGAAACATGCCATTCCTGCCGCGCCTATGCATAGTGATGTAGCCAGCCACGCTCGAAGCTGATCGTAAGACCGCCATTGGGCCAACCCCAACTTGTCGCCGGCCATTCTCCGCTTCCTTCCAAGCTCAACGCCAACGGGTCTGTCCCAGGGCCAGGCCTGCGCTCCGTCGATTGCGGAAGGGGGCTGCACTCTTGGCTTGTGTTTCAGCAGCCGAACAGTATCAGCTCATGGAGTGGGTTGGCAGGTACTTGACGGTGTCATCGCAGAGTCCACTCTCTGAATATGTCATCACACAGTCCACTCTCTGGATAGGTGTGAATTGCCCATGTATCTGCGGTGACGATGGATCAGTATTCGGCCCTTGAGGACAACGTCCCAATGCGTCCAAGTTGGTGTCGCAGACGTCGGAATGGTTGGCCTGCGTGAAACTCACCGTGGCCGCAACCCGGTGATCCCTGTCGTTCGCAATCCGCTATCGGTGGGCTTTCCTCGAGTTCAGGGTCAACCCGTGCTTTGAGCCCCGTTGGGTCCCGAGGTCTGCAACAGTCGTGAATTGCGCCTCCCCAGCGGATCACTTGCCGCTCTCGAGACATTCCTTGGCCGCACCTAGTCAGACGGGTCGGACGACCGTTACCAAATCAACGTAGCGATCAAACGACTTTTCGGACAGCCCATTTTATGAGTCTGACCTGCACTTACGGGTGGAGGTGAAGGGACTCGAAGCCTCGGCCTCCACAGTGCGAACGTAGCGGCGGCTCCCCGATGACCTGTACGTTCCGAAGCAGCCGCAAGTTGGCTTTGGCCGGAAGGTGCGCCGAAGGGCGCCGAAGGGCGTCCTCGGGCAGCACTGAGTCCCGTTGAGTCCCGCATAACCGAGACGACTGACTGATCCATCTCAGGCGACGAGGGTCGGAGACCGCGGCGAACAGCGCCGGAGCCCATTAGGTCCGCAGCAATGACCGTCGGCAACGGCAGAGCCGAATGACTGCAGCGACGCTCGCGGCGGCTGTCGCCTTTCCCCGCTGGTGCTCGCTCGTGGCGAATGCAAAGGTGATGCAAGGATGCCCAGTTGTCAAGCATCCTTAAGCTGATCGAGGATCCGACGGGCCGTTCGCAAGACGGCCTCGTCAACCATGCGACCATCGTCGTCAATACAGACTCCGCCTCCGGCCCGATCGGCAAGCTCGATCAGATGGGCAGCGCGCTCCCTCTCGCTTTCGCCGGGAGTGAAGGCCTCGTTAATGACCGCTACCTGCGTTGGGTGGATGGCCTGGCGGGCGCCAAAGCCGGCAGCGCAGAGCTCCTCTGTGGAGGATCGCAGGCCATCGAGATCGGCGATGTCGACCCACACCGGCCCGACCGGCGGTTGGGCACCCCGAGCCGTCGAGGCGACCACGGCATCGAGGCGGATCGGCCAGAGCTCCCGGCCGTCAGGGGACGGGGACATGCCCAGGTCGGCAGCCAGGTCGATCTCGCCCAGCGCCAACCCGTCAACGCGGTCGAGGCCAGCAAGCGTTGCCATCGACATGACCCCTGCGGCGCTCTCCACAAGGGCCACAAGTCGCAGCTCACCTAGGAGCCCTTTCGCCTCAGCTACGGCGTCAGGTGTGGCTTTGGGCAGGAAGATGCCAGTAAGCCCAGCTGCCCCCGACAGCGCCGCCAGGTCTTCGGTGCCCCGGTCGCCAACATTGATGCGCACCCACCGCTCGGTACCGTCGGGGCTTGGCAAGGACACGAACTCCGCCGCCGCGGCGCGGGCTTCGTCCTTGGCCTGCACGGGCACCGCGTCTTCGAGGTCGAGGATGATGGCGTCGGTGCCGCTTGTGGCCGCCCTGGTAAAGCGGTCGGGGCGATCGCCCGGCACGTAGAGGTATGAATGAACGCTCAAGACGGCTACGCCTCTCGGTAGGGTCTGTGTCGGGCAGTCTGCGATGCTTAGTGCTCATCCTAGGAGGGAGCCGTCCTACCCATATCCGAGCGAGTTGACCTCCAGGTGAACTCCCGACTTATCGAGATAAACCATGCATTCAGAATCACTGGAAACGGGCTCTAGGCCCCTCGACGGCCTCCGGGTCATCGAAGGATCAGCTTTTGTCGCTGCGCCTCTTGGGGGCATGACGCTGTCGCAACTCGGAGCAGACGTGATTCGCTTCGACAACATTGGCGGGGGCATCGACTACCACCGATGGCCCTGTGCTCCTGACGGCACCAGCTTGTTCTGGGCAAGCATGAACAAGGGCAAGCGGTCCATCGCCGTCGACTTACGTCGACCCGAGGGACAAGAACTCGTCGCCGACCTCATCTGCACGCCGGGCCCAGACGCGGGGGTGTTCCTGTCCAACTTTCCCGAAGCCGGGTGGCTGTCGCACGAACGCCTTCGAGCCCGGCGCTCTGATCTCATCTACGTCAACATCCTCGGTAACCCCGACGGCTCCACCGCCGTCGACTACACCGTGAACCCTGCCTCAGGGTTCGCATACGCTACGGGCCCTTTGGGAGGTGCGCTACCCACCAACCACGTGCTGCCGGCCTGGGACATGGCCACCGGGTTGCACGCGGCCCTGGCTGTGCTGACCGCCGAGCGGCAGCGCACCCGAAAGGGCATCGGTGCCCTGGTCACCGTTTCGCTGGCTGATGTCGCATTCGCCATGGTCTCCAACCTTGGGTACCTCGCCCAGGCCCAGGTCCTCCAGGAGGATCGTCCCCCCATCGGCAACGACATGTACGGGGCGTTCGGTCGCGACTTTCCTACTGCCGATCGGCGTCGTGTCATGGTGGTGGCCATCAGCGTCAGGCAATGGCGCTCGCTCGTTGAGGCCACCGAGATCGGTGAGCATCTTGAGGCGGTCGAGAAGGCCTTTGGCGTCGATCTATCCCTGGAAGGCGACCGCTTCAAGGCCCGTGACGCACTGGCCGCGCTTATCGGAGCGTGGATCTCCACCCGCTCTCTCGAAGAGATTTCCATGCGCTTCGACCGCTACGGGGTCTGTTGGGGGGCATACCAGACGTTCCGACAGCTACTGGAGGATGACTGGCGAGCATCGCCTCAGAACCCAATGTTTAGCGATATCGACCAACCCGGTATCGGAAAGGTCCGAGCCGCCGGATCGCCGCTCACCTTTGCCACGTTGCTGCGAGAGCCTGCCGCCCCTGCCCCAATCGTCGGCGCCGACACCGAAGCGATCCTGGCCGAAGTCCTCGGCCTCAGCGGCACCGAGATTGGACGTCTCCACGATGCCGGAGTGGTTGCCGGCATCGATGAGGCCAAGTCGTGACCGAGGTCAGCCTCGATGAGCTCGGTCTCGACGCTCAGACCCCCTCGTCGCTTTCCGCCGAACACTCAATCCGGATTGGCGCCGCCATCGATGCGCCCCACTCCTTTACCGACGGCGACGCCTTGCCATTCTTGTGGCACTGGGCTCACTTCGCTCCCCTCACGCCGACCACTGACCTTGGCGTCGATGGCCATCCGAAGCTGCCCGGAGGGATAACTTCGAACTATCCGCGTCGCATGTGGGCCTCGGGGACAATCGAAGCGCCAGGACAACTGGTCGTCGGGAAGAGCGCCACCCGGCACTCACGTGTCGTCGAGGCCAAAGAGTCCAGCGGGCGCTCGGGGGCCTTGTTGATCGTCACGGTGGAACACCGGTACCGACAGTTCGGCGTCGACCAGATCATCGAGGACCAGACCCTCGTCTATCGGACGCCGAGCGACCCGGTCAGGCTGCCCGCCGGCAACGTTCAACCCGAGCTGAAGTCTGGCCAGTGGCTGGAGCGTCATGTTCCGGGTCCTGTCAGCCTCTTCCGTTTCTCCGCGATCACATTCAACGCTCATCGAATCCACTATGACCACCCCTACGCCACCAGTGTCGAGGGCTACCCCGATCTGGTGGTGCACGGGCCACTGGTCGCGCTGCGGGTAGGCCAGGCAATCGGGAACCACAGCCGTCGCCGACTTGGTCGCTTCCAGTTTCGAGGCAATGCGCCGCTATTCGTGAACCTGCCGTTCACCATCGTCGGTGAAACGACGGGTGACGACGTTTCCGCTAAGGTCATCCGCAACGACGGCACAGAAGCGATGACCGTGAAAGCGATGCTTACCCCCGCCGACAAAGGTTGAGCGGTCCGCATTCAGAATCCAAACGCGTCGAGGGCAGACTCACGTGCCAGACGCAGCCCGACCCTGGCACCTTCTCCCAGAGTGCCCGTCTCCCCAGCAGCGCGTCCCGCTTCGCTGCCCTGGAGTCCCGTCTATGACGCCATTATCGACCGCTTCGGCACACTCGGCCCGAGATGGGTCCCAACTCTTCGACGGCGTCGACGATCTCCGACCGAATAGTCGTTCATCGAACACACAGCACGATCGACGCATTGTCGAATCCGACGCCTTCTCGGCTACGGCCGGAATGTCGACGACCGCCCCCGCTCGTCGCCATGGGCGTCAGGCTCCACCACCATGACGTCGGCGACGATCTCGGACTCGGTGATTCGTGGGCACCGGGTTAGCCCGGTTCCAGCTCGGTCAAGTGGCCGAAGGCGCTCCTATAGTACAGGAGGGGCTTCCCCTCGCCCAGCCCAAGATCAAGCACCCTCCCGATGACCAGCTCGTGATCGCCGGCCTCATGCACCAGCTCCAGCTCGCAGTCCACCCAGGCCAGCGAGCCCTCGATAATCGGGGCACCCCCTTTTTCCGCCGGATGCCAGGGCACACCGACAAACTTGTCGCCGCCGGATATGGCGAAGTTCATGCACACCGCAGACTGACGAGCGGACAGAACATTCACGCAGAAGCTTCCCGACCTGGCGATGCGAGGCCAGCTGGTCGATGTCCTGGCTGGGGCCAAAGCCACCAGCGGCGGGTCCAGGGAGAGTGAGACGAAGCTCTGGCATGAGAAGCCCACCGGCGAGCCCTCCTCAAGTGCGGTGACGATCGTGACCCCGGTGGCAAACCGGCTCATCGTATCTTTGAAGTGCGCGGTGTTGAACCTCATGGTCATGAATTCCGACTTCGTACTGGATAAGCCTTAGATCGGGGCGCCGTTTCGACCGGATACAAGGGGCGCTCGACCTCCCGCACTGGCGTCGATGTGAATCGGCGCTTCCTGTGGCCGATCGGATAGCGCACGACGCAAGCCGATCTGAGAAAACAGCGATAGAAGATGCTCATGCGAAATCCTGCTGCTCAGAGCCTTCCATTTTCGAAATATTCGTGATCCTTGCTCGTAGTCGCCCGACCTCTGATTCCAGCTTTGGCTGAAGATGGGACAACGCATCCTCTATTTGCTCAATGCGATCCCGCAGCCCGCTAGCAAACACTTGGTGCTGATCTGGGGGTTGGGGAAGGCTGCTGAGCGCATGTGATAACTCCGCGACAGCGGTTTCGACGTTGCCGACGACATGTTTTGCGGCCAGACATGAATAGTGAACCTTTTCAAGAGCTGCACCGGCTAGCTCTTCAGCGGACGTATAGGCAGTCCGTGGGGTTCCGTCCTCTACGACGTCATCAACCTCCATGACGATCAGAGGTCCGGGGTGGGACGGAGGTCCCTCCGACGGTTGCGCGCGACCACGAAGCGACGGACTTCGGTTGGCCCCGCCGCAAACCACCAAATCTGGTAAAGCCGGTAGAAGAACTTGATG
>DATMMO010000227.1:0-2805 GCA_035569695.1 Acidimicrobiales bacterium
CGACGCCAGGTAGACAGAGGTGCGGGCCCCCTTCTCGGCGGTGAGGATGAACGGCTTGATGACGTTCAGCCCGAAGTTCATGAAGCCATGGGTGTCCCCGTCCCGGCCATATCCAGTGGCCACAACGCCCGGATGCAGGCAGTTGGCTGTGGTCCTGGTGCCCTGCAGCCGACGGGCCAGCTCGGTGGTGAAGAGGATGTTGGCCAACTTCGATTGGCCATAGACCGGCATGCTCGAATACCGCTCGGACGACTGCAGATCGTCGAAGGGCATCCCGTGCCGGGCCGAGCGGTGGGCGGTCGACGACACGTTGACGATCCGGGACGGACCCGAGGCGATGATCCGTTCCAACAGCCGCTGGGTCAAGAGAAACGGTCCGAGGTGGTTGATGGCGAACGTGGACTCGAACCCGTCGGCGGTCTCGGTTCGATCGCTCAGGACCACGCCGGCATTGTTGACCAGTACGTCGATGCGCTCGCAGCCATCGCTGATGGCACTCGCCCCCGCCTCGGTCGAAACCAGGCTGGCCAGGTCGAACACCACCAGGTCGATGTCCTGATTCCCGCTGCGGGACCGGATGTCAGCCACGGCCGCCTCACCTCGGGCCCGGTCCCGGGCCGTGATCACCACGCGGGCACCAGCCCGGCCCAGGGCCACCGCCGTCTCTTTGCCGATCCCCGAATTGCCTCCGGTGATAACCACGGTCTTGCCCGACATGTCCGAAGCACTCACGATGGCCGCCTCCTCGGTCGGTGCCGAGCCTATCGCCGGCCCCACCAGCCACTGTGGTTCGTGACCGAGCCCTCCGTTGAAGCCAGGCCGGCTTGACATAAGAACTTCGGTATACCTAATGTTTCTATTAAAGCCGCCCTGATACGGGCACGTGGATGGCAAAACGATGGATGCAAACCACGATGGATGCAAACCACGATGGATGCAAACAGGGTGGATGGTGGCAGGAGGGTGACCGGGCAATGAGAAACTCCCAACTGGGGCGGCTAATGGCGGTGGCGTGCGTGGTGTTGGTGGGATCCACCCTGGCCGCCTGCGGATCGTCGGCCTCGGGGTCGACCACCCTCACGCTGTACAACGGCCAGCACGAGCAGACCACCAATGAGCTCGTCGCCGCCTTCGAGAAGCAGACCGGCATCACGGTGAAGGTTCGCAACGGCGACGAGGATGTCCTGGGCAATCAGATCCTCCAGGAGGGATCGGGCTCCCCCGCCGACCTCTTCTACGCGGAGAACTCGCCGGTACTGGAGAAGCTCCAAGAGAATGGAGCTCTGGCCCCGGTCGATCCTTCGACCCTCAACCGGGTCCCCTCCAAATTCAACTCGCCCAAGGGCGACTGGGTCGGGGTGAGCGCCCGGGTCAACGTGGTCGTCTACAACACGAACCAGCTGAAGTCAGACCAGGTACCCACCTCGATCATGGACCTGGCCAATCCCAAGTGGAAGGGCAAGTTGGCCCTGGCCCAGGGTGAGACCGACTTCCAGCCCATCGTGACCTCGATCGTCACGACCTACGGCAAGCAGGCCGCCCTTACATGGCTCAAAGCGATCAAGGCCAACGCGGGCAACAACATCTATCCCAACAACGAGTCCCTGGTCGACCAAATCAACAAGGGTCGAGCCGAGATCGGCATCATCAACAGCTACTACTGGTACCGCCTACAGGATCAAGTAGGTTCGGCCGGCATGCACTCGGCCATCTCCTACTTCGCTCCCGGCGACGCCGGCTACGTGGTCGATGTGTCCGGTGCCGCCGTCCTCAACTCGAGCAAGAACAAGGCCGCAGCTCAGAAATTCCTGGCCTTCATGGTGTCCAGCAAGGGCCAGGAGATCATTGCTCACGACGACAGCTGGGAGTATCCCCTCGGCTCGGGGGTGACCACCGCCCGACAGCAGAAGCCGTTCAGTCAGCTGCAGCCGGCACCGCTGACCATTGCCCAGTTGGGGGACGGCGCCACCGCGGTGGCCCTCCTGCAAGAGGTCCAGCTGGCATGATCCCGTGATATGACCGTGATCGCGGCGACTCCGCACGCTCTCCCCGCGGTGCCGGCCCGGTCCCGGCGTCCGGTCGTGTTGTGGCTCACCGGCGGTGCGGTGGCCCTTCTGTTGTTCCTGCCCCTGGCCTACCTGCTGGTCCAGGTGGCCCAGAGCGGCTGGTCGGTCGTCTCCCACCTGTTGTTCCGGCAGCTGACCCTGAACCTGTTGTGGAACACAGTGCGGCTGTCGTTGGCCGTCACTGCCGCCTGCGCCGTCATCGGCGTGGCTGCGGCATGGTGCATCGAGCGCACCGACCTGCCCGGCCGTCGCATCTGGGCTGTCCTGGTCGTGGTGCCCCTGGCCATCCCCGACTTCGTGACCAGCTACGGCTGGGTGTCGGTGGCCCCGTCGGTCCAGGGGTTCCTCGGTTCTCTCCTGGTCATGACCCTGGCCCTCTACCCCCTGGTTTACCTGCCGGTGGCCGCCGCCTTTCGGGGAGCCGACCCCGGCCAGGAAGAGGTGGCCCTCAGCCTGGGCCTGGGTCGCGCCCGTACCTTCTGGCGGGTGACGCTGGCTCAGGCCCGACCGGCCCTGCTCGGTGGCTGCGTGCTGGTGTCCCTGGCCCTCCTGGCCGAGTACGGCGCCTTCGAGATCCTTCGCTACAACACCCTCACCACCGAGATCTTCTTCGAGTCCGAGCGGGTGTACAACATTCCGGCGGCCAGCAGCCTGTCCCTGGTGCTCGTCCTCGTGTGCTTCCTGGTCCTCGGCGCCGACCTGGCCGCCCGAGGTCGTGGACGGGTGAGCCGCATCGGAC
>DATMMO010000228.1:0-4702 GCA_035569695.1 Acidimicrobiales bacterium
TCATCTCGGTGACCTTGGTCCCGGCCCTCCTCGGTTTCAGCGGTAAGCGGCTGATCAGCACTCGCTGGGCACGTCGGCAGCTGGACGCGGCGGCGGCACCCGGGTTCCGGCCGTTGTCCCGGCGCTACGTCAGTGCCATCACTGGCCGAATGCCGGCAGCGATAGCGGTCGTCGTGGCCGGTGTCGCTATCCTGATTATCGCCGGAGTCCCAGGTTTGCACTTACGGCTCGGCCTGCCAGATGCCGGCTCCCAACCGACGAACCAGACAACTCGGCAGGCTTACGACCTGATCTCCAAAGGCTTTGGACCGGGGGCGAACGGGCCGCTGGCGGTGGTCACCTACGCCCCCCACGGGATCTCAGAGAAGCAGACGGCCGAGGCAGCCAGCTTCTATGCCCAGGCGTTTGCCGAGTTTCCAGACATCGCGGAGATAACACCACCAGATGTCAACCCGGCCAAGAACCTCGTGCTGCTCACGGTCATACCCAAGACCGGACCCAATGATCCGAAAACCGCGAATCTGATCACTCTCATCCGCCATGTCACCGAAGGAAGTCAGCAGCGTTTCGGTCTCCAGACGTACGTCACCGGCCAAACCGCTCTCAACGTCGACGTCTCGGCAAAACTGTCGTCGGCGCTGCCGCTGTACCTCGGGGTCGTAGTCATCCTGTGCCTACTCATCCTCCTCATGGTCTTCCGGTCGTTCCTCGTACCGCTGACCGCGGTGATCGGCTACGTCCTGAGCATCCTGGCGACCCTTGGTGTCCTGACTTTCGTGTTCCAAGAGGGCCACCTTGCCAACCTGTTTGGCGTGAGCAGGACGGGCCCGATACTGAGCTTCCTCCCCGTGCTCATGATCGGGATCCTCTTCGGACTGGCCATGGACTACGAGGTCTTCCTGGTCTCTCGTATGCGTGAGGAGTTCGTGAACCATGGCGATCCACAGGCGGCGATCGTCGAGGGATTCTCGGACAGTGCAAAGGTTGTGGCGTCGGCAGGGATCATCATGATCTCTGTCTTCGCCGCCTTCATCTTCTCCGACGACCCCACGACGAAGTCGTTGGGCTTTGCGTTGGCCCTGGGCGTTCTCTTAGACGCCTTCGTCGTCCGCATGACGCTCGTGCCGGCAAGCATGCGGTTGTTCGGACGAGCCGTCTGGTGGCTACCGCGCCCTCTCGAACGCCGACTCCCCGATTTGGATATCGAGGGCAGCAAACTCGAGACTGCACCGACTCCAAGCCCATCGGACAGTCCTCTCTCACCGGTGCCATAGCCACCTCCCGGGCGATCGGATGTCCGAACCGGTCAAGTCCTTCGAGACTCGTTCGTACGAGGCCCCATCGCCGTGATCGTCATCCTTCTCCGGTTAGAGCTGGCTCACGGAAACGGGAGATGGCGATGGTGGCGATGAACCCGATGAATGCGAAATCGACGAGCTGTTGAGCCATGACAATGCCGCGGGCCCATTGACTACGCGGTGACACTGTGGAGCCCGCAGTGGTGAGGGTCCCCACGGCCAGGGAGAGCGCGTCGATGTGGGTGAGCCGACCGGTCCCGTGGTGAACGGCGGATGCAGTGGTGAAGTTCGCGGTCGACCCGAAGTAGAAGTATGCAGAGGCGAAGATGACGATGAGCGCGGCCGCCAGCAAAGCAAGCCCGGTCAGCACGAGGAGCGGCGGGTCAGAGTGTGAGCGGGTCCAAACGTAGATACCGAACAGGATGATGAGGGCCGCCAATCCGCCCACAAGTCCGTCATATTCGGCCGCACTGGCATTCCCGGAGACGAAGGACGACTCGGTCCAGATGCTCGGCACAAAGAACCAGGTGAGCCACATCGCCAGCACGACCATGCTCCCAGTGACCATGATGATCCGAAGGTGTGATCCGCCGCCGTCCGCTGGATTGTCCATGGGGCATTGTTTCCTAGTTGGTCCGTTGGCTGGTGGACCGGCCCGCAAGCTCTCTCTTCGCCGGTATGCCCCGGACCCCATTACCCGCACCTCGAATCTGAAAGGTTGGCACCGCAGTCCTCAACGACCCTGGGTGTCCGCCCACGGCGACGACGCCGTACGGGCGATTCGGATCACATCGAGGCGCGTCCGCCTCTCGTTCCGACCTTGAGGTCGGCTAGGCGACAGGCGCTGGTGATGAGGCTCAGATGGGAAAAGGCCTGGGGGAAATTGCCGAGTTGTCGCTTCGCCGCAGGTTCGTACTCCTCGGACATCAGCCCGAGGTCGTTGCCCAGCGCCAAGAGGCGTTCGAAGAGCGCTGTGGCCTCGTCGGTGCGGCCGATCAGGGCCAGATTGTCGACGAGCCAGAACGAGCAGGCCAAGAAGACTCCCTCGTCGCCCGGCAGCCCGTCCACGTTCTCCGAATCCTGCGTGTCGTAGCGCAGCACGAACCCGTCCCGGCACAGTTCCTTCTCGATGGCTTCGACCGTGGCCTTCATCCGCGGATCGGTCGCCGGCAGGAAGCCCACCAATGGCAGAAGGAGCAGGCTCGCATCGAGACGGTCGGACCCGTAGCTCTGGGTGAAGGTCCCCCGATCGGCATTCCAACCGTTGGTCAGCACGTCCGCCTTGATCTCGTCCCGTACCTTCCTCCAGCGCTCCACTCGGCCGCCGACGCCGAGATGATTGAATTCCTCGACGGTGCGAACTGCTCGGTCCATCGCCACCCAGGCCATGACCTTGGAGTGGGTGAATTGCCGACGCGGCCCGCGGATCTCCCAGATCCCTTCGTCCGGCTCTTGCCACACCGTCTCGAGGAAGTCCAAGACCTCGATGGCCTGATCCCACCCGGGGCCGCCGTCGTCGAGACCGGCCTCCATGGCCAGGTACATGGCGTCGGCGATCTCGCCGTAGACGTCCAGCTGGTACTGGTCCGATGCGGCGTTGCCGATCCGAACCGGGCTCGAGCCCTCGTAACCATCGAGCCAAGGAAGCTCGAGCTCGGTCAGCCGACGCTCTCCCGACGGTCCGTACATGATCTGCACCTTCGCCGGATCACCAGCGGCCGCTCGGAGCAGCCAATACCAGAAGTCCACCGCTTCTGACCCGTACCCCGTGGCCAGAAACGCGTACAGGGTGAGACTGGCGTCGCGTAGCCAGCAGAACCGGTAGTCCCAGTTGCGCACGCCTCCCACCTCCTCGGGCAATGAGGTGGTGGCGGCGGCAACGATGCCACCAGTCGGGGCATAGGTGAGGGCCTTGAGGGTCAGGAGCGAGCGGACCACGGCATCGCGCCACGGGCCCTGATAGGTGCAACGGTCGGCCCAGTCCTGCCACCACCGCTCCGTCTGCTCGAAGCTGACCGGTTCGCTCGGCGGTGGCGGCGGGTCGTTGTGTGAAGGTCGCCAGGTCAGGGTGAAGGGGACGCGCTGGCTCTCGTCGACCACGAACTCGGCCACCGTGGTCTTGTTCTCGCCCCTTGCACCGACGGGTGTCCACAGGTAGAGGGCGTCAGGTCCGCCCATTGCCACTAACCCCTGATCGACATGCTGGACCCACGGCACAACGGAGCCGTAGTCGAACCGGATCACCAACTCCATCCGCATGGCGACCTGCCCCCGGACCCCCTCGACCAGGCGCTCGATCACCGGGAAATCCGTGCCGACAGGCATCCAGTCGATCAGCCGGACCGATCCCTCGTCCGTCTCGAACTCGGTCTCGAGGACCATGGAGTCCCCCCGGTACTGCCGGCGGATGGCCCGCACCGGGCCGGCGGGAGCGACCCTCCAATAACCGTGTTCACCGGTCCCGAGCAAGCTGGCGAAACAGGCAGCGGAGTCGAACCGGGGGGCGCAGAGCCAGTCGATCGAACCATCTCGGCCTACCAGGGCCGCAGTGTGGGTGTCACCGATGATGCCGTAGTCCTCTATGGGCGATGCCATCCAAGCTCTTCCCTTCGTTGTCGTTCCGCTCTCAGGGTCACACCCAGCTGTTCAAGTCAGGCCAACCACGGAAACGGGGGCAGCTGAGTCAGCGCGTTGGTGCCCCACAGACGATCGTCTCGTCTTGGTGGGGGACCGCCCGCCGCTCCAGGTTGAGTTCAACCCAGTAGGTGTCCATGTCCGACAGTCTGCGGCCCGGTCCGGTGCCACGCAAATACGCATGACGGATCGCCGCCGTATCAGTGGAGGCCCGCCACCCGCCGGCGCCTCTCGAGGGTGTCATCAGCAGCGTGAAACTAGATCACATTCCTATGTGACCGGCGGGGGGACTCCCTGGGCGCTATCGGCCAGAGCAGGGTCCCAGTCGCAGACGGCGCAGGCGTGTCGCATGGCCGAGCGTCCGAAATCGAGCGCGGCCCGGTGTGGGTCGGGCTCGAGGCGTATGTCGTCCCAGTCGAGGAGATACTCCTTCATTTCGGGGTCCCATCGCCCGCCAGACGGGGCGAGGGTTGCCTGGTCGATGCCGTCGGGTGGAGGGAAGGCGAAGGCGAAAAAGGCGGCGTGTGGGTAGCGGGTGTCGCCCGGCCACCACCCCACTTCGATCTGCTGCGCGTTGGCGGAGTTGCGCATGATGAAGTCTGTCGATGGAGGGTCCACGGCACGCCCGGAGAAGAAGCTGACGGCCAGGTCGAAGGTCCCCCACCACGCGTTGACCGGGCTCAAGCGTCCCCGGTAGGGGGCGCGCAAGGCCGCGAGCACCAGCGCGGCCTGGGTGGCCGCAGCGAAGTAGTTGGCTGATTGGGCCGCGT
>DATMMO010000229.1:0-13312 GCA_035569695.1 Acidimicrobiales bacterium
TCGCCGGGACGGCGGACATGGGAGAAATTCGCAGTGCCGCCATCCGCCTTCCCGAGGTGCAGGCCGTGTTCACCACCGCCGGTGACCCCGATGCCCTGGTGTGGATTCGGGTGCCCGACGTCAAGCGGCTCGGTCAGGTCATCGAGCAGCTGCGCCGCAGCGGCCGGGTGACGGGCACGAAGACGCTCATCGTGTTGGGCACGTGGACTCGCCACCGCGCACTGTCCACCATCGGATCGGACTAATTCGCAGGCTGTTCACCGCTCCGAGCGCTGCAGAGCGAAGGTCTTGTGGAGTTCAGGCGGCCAGGAATCCCGTCGCGAGCCGTTTATGCTCCGCTGCTCTGTCCGAGCACCGAGAGGATCTCGTCCCCCCACCGTTCGAGTTTCATGGGCCCGATCCCCTTGCACCGGGCCAGCGCCGCCAGCGACGTGGGGGCGGCCTCGATGATGCCCTCGAGGTGCCGGTCGCTGAGGATCACGTACGGCGGCATGCTCGCCTCACGGGCCTTCTCGGTACGCCAGGCCCTGAGCCCGGCGCTGGCCGCGGTGGCCTCGACCGGCTGAAGCGCCTCGCCCGGCCTTGATCGGCCCGAGGCCTTCTTCGCCGGGCCAGCGCGCGGGGGCCGCGCCTGGCGCTCGGGGGGTTCGGACGGTCGGGAGCCATCCAGCTCGTCCACGAAGAACGACGGCGATGCCGCATCGGCCAGCACCACGGTCTGCACCTTGCTCCGGGTGAGGGCTACGTGGAACACCCGCCGTTCGCCCTCGACGTCCTCAGCCAGCCGGTGGGGGAACAGGTCGGACGAGGCCCCGAAGATGACGACCCGATCCCATTCGCGACCCTTGATGCGGTGCACGGTGGACAACAGGATGGCGGGACCCTCGACCTGCGGTCGTTCCAGTACACCCCGCAGCCACGTGGCGAAGGTGGCGACTTCGGGATGGAAGGCAGCGACCGATTCGAGAGCCTGGAGGTCGTCGTTGTGTGTGGATCGATCGGGCTCGTCGCGGGAGGCGTCGAGCACGTCCATGGTGTCGCCCAACCCGAGCTCGACCCGGATGGCCCGCAAGGCATCCGCCGTGGGTTTGGTGCAGGCGAGGGCCACCCGCTCGATGTCGTCGGCGTACCCCTCCAGCTTGGGGACGTCACGACCCGAGAGGCTCCCGGCCAGGCGCCGGATCTCGTCGACCGATGTATGGGAACGCTTGGTGAGCATCGAGACCACGTTGGGAGCGATGCCTCGCGAGGGGCGGCGGACGGTGTCCTCGATATCCCGACGACCGATGCGCTCGGGCTTCACCCCCATGCGCAGGTAGGCGAAGGCGGTGCGGACGCCGGTGCGGCCCAGCACCCGGGCGGTCAGGGTCGACTGGCAGGGAACGCCTGCTTCGCTCAGCGCCACCTGGATCGGGAGCAGGGCCGAGTTCACCCTGGTCAGCACGGCCATGTCCGCCAGTTCGCCGCCGGCGCCCCGCCAGTCCGAGATGATGCTGGCGGTGACCGAGGCCAGTTGCTCACCGGGAGCCTGCCGCACGATCAGGCCCTGGTCATCGGGCGAACGACCGGGGGCGGACCGGATGGTCTTGACCACCCGTTCTCGGTTGTAGGAGAGCAGATGGGCTGCGGCGTCGACCACGACTGGGTCACACCGGTAGTTCACCTCCAAGGCATGATGGGCGGCACCGGGGAAGTAGCGGTCGTAGTGGATCAGGTACTCGGGGGTGGCGCCCGAGTAGCCGTAGAGAACCTGATCGTCGTCGCCGACGCCGAAGCAGTCGAAGCCGGGTGCGTTCAGCAGCCGGATGAGCAGGAGATGGGCCGGGTTCAGGTCCTGGAACTCGTCGACCAAGAGGTAGCGGCAGCGCTCCTGGGCTCGGTCCCGGATGGCCGGGTCGGTCAACAGGATCTCGATGGCCCGATAGATCTGCTCGTCGAAGTCGACGGCTTGGGCGGCGGCGAGGGCATCTCGGTAGCGGTCGAACCCGTCGGCCAACCCGGCAGCGTCGGGGAAGGTCTCCTCGGCCTGGTCCGGGTCGATCAGCCCCAGCCGGATGGCCGAGAGGGCCTCGAGGTAAGGGACCACGGTGTCGGTGTTGGCCCGGTGCCGGATCTCGAACACGGACCCCACCAGATCCCGAGCCCCGGCTTCGTCGAGCACGTTGAGCCGGCCGCGCTCCTCGGATTGGTTGCAGATGGACAGCCCGATGCTGTTGAGCGTACGGATGTCCGGCCCCCCTGGGGCCATGATGTCCGCGCACCGGTCTCGCAGCTCGTCGGCCGCCTTGGCGTTGTAGGCCAGGACGGTCACGGCGGCAGGATCGACGCCTCGGTCAGCAATGAGGTGGCGGAGCCGCTCGGTGAGGACGCGGGTCTTGCCCGATCCGGCTGGAGCGATGATCCGAGCCGGCCCCGAGCCGTGGACCACGGCGGCCAGCTGGTCGGGAGCCAACGTGCTGGCCGACCCGGTACCTAGCGTCTCGGTATCCGGCGTCTCGAGACCGGGAGCGCCATGACGGGCAAAGCGCAGCACCCCGGCCTCGGCGTTCCACCGATGGATCACCTTCAACCCTGAGGCCAGCCGAGGAGGATGGGAGGGGCCGCCGTCGACGAACACCGGGGTGCCGTCAACCAACGTGATGTCGCCCGCTTCACCCAGGCTCACCCCTGTTTCGGCGAAGCGCCGGGCCGCCTTTCGACCGTGCCACCAGATCACCTCGTCACCCCGGGCGTCGTAGGCATTGGCCCACACCAGGAACTGAAGGCGCTCGAGCGCGAGCTCGAAGGCCGGCGTCAACGCGTAGGGCGGCTGGTCGCACCGCTGGCGGGCCCGGAGCTGGTCAGTCCCTACATCGAGCTCGATCACGATCGGGCGCCGCTCGGCCCAGGCGGCGTGCAGCGAATCGACGGTGGCGCCCGGCTCCTCCAGTGAGGCCGGTCCGACCACGATACGAGGCGCCCGGGCCCAGGGTTCGGGTGCAGGTTCGCCGGGCGACACCACGACACTGCGCCCGAGCTCGGACGGGCCGGGAGGGATCGAGGGCACCCAGGGAATCTACCGACCCGGTGTGTCAGCCATGGCCGTTCCCGGGCGGGGGCCCGGGCACGGGGCGCCCCGACAGTCGGCCAGCCGTCGGGTACCATGCGGCCCGTCCGGCCCGCGTTCGTCGGTTCCCCGGCCCGGTTCCATCGAGGAGAATCCATGAGGCCACCGCGACGGCTGTGGCGAACAGTGTCGATTGTGGTGGCCATCGGGATCGGCTTCCTGGTGGGCGGCGCCTGGACATCCGGGAGCGCCGGGGCCGCGGCCTCGGGACCCGCCTTCTATCTGGATGTCGGCGGTTCCGCCTCTGTGGGGTTCCAGCCCACCGTGGCGCAACCCCACGGCCAGCCGACCGACTCGGGCTACGCCAACGATCTGGTCAGCCGGGAGCGGGCCGTCTGGCCCACCCTCCAGCTCCAAGAGGTCGGCTGCCCCGGTGCGACCACCGGCACCATGCTGGAGGGGGGCGGCCACTGCTTTTACCCTGACGGGACCCAGCTGGCCACGGCCGTCGACTTCCTCCGGGACCACCCCACCACGGTGCTGGTGACCGTTGACCTCGGCTTCAACAACCTGCATTCCTGCATCGTGGATGGGCAGATCGACGAGCCCTGCGTGGACCAGTCCATCTCGATGGTCAACCAGCAGCTGCCCGTGATCCTGTCCGCCCTGCGTGCGGCCGGGAGTCCCGGACTGCGGATCATCGGGATCGGCCACTATGACCCGTTCCTCGGGAGCTACCTCAGAGGGCCGACGGGGCGGTTGCTGGTGCCCGAGAGCCTCGACGCCATCTCCCGTCTCGATCAGGCGCTTGCTTCGATCTATGCCGCCAACGGGATCCCCATGGCCGACGTAGCCGGGTCGTTCAGCACCACGAACACCGTTCCGACGATGATGGCCGGCGTGGGCATGGTCCCGCGCGACGTGGCCCGGATCTGCGCCCTCACCTGGATGTGCTCGCCCCAGCCCTACGGACCGAATCAGCACCCCAACGAAGACGGCTACCGGGTGATCAGCCAGGCGATCATGGCCGCCTTGGCCGGAGGATAGGACGGTTTCGCACTGCCCGGGCCGGTGGCCGGAACATCCAGTCCTGCATCAATCGGGGCAAGGCGCCGTTGTCACCGAGCCGTTGTCACCCAACCGTTGTTACCGTGCGGCCAGATCCACGTCGAGCGGGCTGTCGCCCACGGCTCCTGGTGCCCGGGCGTTGCCCGGGACGGCGGTGGGTGGGGCGATCGTTCGGCGGGGCCATAACGAGCGCCAGGTTGCCCGAGAGCGCCCGGTCAGCGCCTTGGACCACGGGGTGCGGGCCAGCACCGAGGTGAGGCCGATGCAGGCCACGAACACCACGGCCACGGTGACGATGGCGACCAGGGGCCAGGGCAACACGCTGTCGAGGTTCCGCCAGCCCAGCCAGCCCAGCAAGGTGATGACGATCATCTGGGCCAGGTAGATGCCATAGGCGTTGTCCGAGCCCGATTGGACCATGGACCGGACCCGATGCGAACGGTGGCGGTCGACGAGGGCCACGCCCACCAGGTAGATGCAGGCGATGGCGCCGATGTTGAAGGGAATGACGATGGGTTGAAACGGGTCCGAGCTCGAGCCCAGCCATCCCACCACGTTGTCGGCCGACAGGTAGTACCAGGCCTCGGCGACCGCCGCACTGGCCAGGGTGACCATGATGGTGAGGCGAACATGGCGGCACAACCAGGCGTGCACTTCGTCGAGGTGGAAGGCGATCACCATGCCGGCGAGCAGATAGAACTGGTACGACGTGATCTCGCGGCTGGCCCAGAACCCCCGCATGTTGGGCGGCAGCACGTTCCAGTGCATCATGCTGACCATCAGGACCTGGATGGCGCCGCTGACGGCCAGAAGGGCGCGGTGCTGTCCGGCAGTGCGTCGCACCAACAGCAGCAACAGCGGGAACAGCACGTAGAACTCGGCCACGACGATCAGGTAGTAGAGCTGGTAGTAGCCGGTGGCGAACAGGTAGCCGAGATGGCCCAGCGAGGTAACGGGGTTCTGGTAGGTGCTGGGCAGCAAGAAGAGGAAATAGATGACCGTCCAGCACAGGTAGGGCACGCCCACCGACATGAACCGGCGCTGCCAGTAGGTCCGATCGACCCGCTTGGACTGGCGATAGCTGTAGGTGAGCATGCACGCCGACACGAACAAGAAGGCCTCGCGGGTGACGTGCAGCAACATCAACGATGCCCCGGCGGCCACGGTGGCGGCCACCGGGGCGAAGGCCAACAACGTGTGGGTGCCGATCACGCCGGCTTGTTTCACCGGCCGCATGGCATCGATATGGTCGAGCCGCTTTCGGGTGCCCGATGGAGTGGATGCTGTGCTGACGGTTGCGCCCTCACCGTCAACCGTCGGCGCAGTCAGGACCGTCGGCGCAGTCTCAACAGTCGGCGCAGTCTCAACAGTCGGCGCAGGCAGGACCGTCGGCGACACGCCTGACGGGCCCAGCCCCTCGGGCGGGGCATCGACGTCGATGGTGTCGGCTGTCGCCGTCATCGGCAGCTGAGGCTGAACAGGGTCGGCGGCCGCTGGTGGCGGAGGGCCCGCCGCTGTACCTTTCCGGTGGCTCCTGCCGGCAGTTGCGAGACGACGTGCAGGGCGACTGGCCGCTGGCTTCGCACCAACGTGGCGTCGAGGTGCTTGCCGACACGACGGGCGACGTGTTCGACGGTGTCGGCGTCGGAGGCATCGACACTGTCCTGCAACACCAGATAGGCCACGGGCACCTGACCGAGCACGGCGTCGTCCTCGGCCACCACCACCGCCGCCATGAGGTCGGGGTCGATCAGGATGGCCTCTTCGATGTCCCTCGGGTAGACCTTCTCGCCCCCTCGGTTGATCACGTCGTCGGTGCGCCCCACGAGGTAGAGATAGCCGTCGGCATCGACGGTGCCCAGGTCTCCGGTTCTGAGCCAGCCGTCGGCGGCGAAACGGTCGCGGTGGCAGTTGCCGCCGTAGGCGGTGATGACCGACGGCCCTCGGATCTCGACGTGGCCCGGCGTCGTCGGTGCGCTGATGTCGTCGGCCGTGATCCGCAGCTCGATGCCGACGGGTAACCCCACCGATCCCGGCTTTCGTGCCCCCACCAGCGGGTTGGCCGTGATCTGGCTGGCCGCTTCGGTCATGCCGTAGGTCTCGAGCACCGGGATGCCCGTGTTGGCTTCGAACCGGGACAGGGTGGCGGCGGGCAGCGGGGCCGATGCCGAGCGGATGAATCGGATCCGAGAGGGAACGGCTTCGTCCGGATCGGGACCGGCCAAGTGGGACACGATGGCAGGGACGGCGTTGATCCAGGTCACGCGGTGGTGTTCCATCAAGGCCCAGAACCCGGTGCGGTGGAAGCGGTCGTCGAGCACGAGGTTGGCCCCGGCCACCAGGGTGGCGAGCAAGCCGACCACCTCGGCGTTGATGTGGAACAAGGGGAGCGGGTTGAACCCGCGGTCGGCGGGGGAGAGGCGGTGATGGGCGGCGACGGCACGGGCGGTGTGGAGCAACCGGCCCTGGTAGACGGGGATCACCTTGGGAGCTCCGGTCGTGCCCGACGAGGACAGGATGGCGCCGCCCATCCCGGCCGGGCTCGGGGTGCCCTCCTCGAGGGCCTGGTCGATGGCCACGGGTGCGTGCCTGCGCCCGTCCCCGCCGACATCGGCCCAGTGGAGATCGGACGCGCTCTGTGGTCCGCCGTCGGACACTCCGCCATCCGACACCAGGAGGGCGATCTCGAGACGGGAGACGGCGGTGGCGATGGCCTCGGGTGAGCTCGTCGGGTCGAGCGGTGCCACCCACCGGCCTGAGGCCATGATGGCCAAGAAGTGCACGGCGAATTCGAGCGGGTCGGTAATGGCGATGCCCACGGTGGCATCGGCGACCACTCCTCGGTCCCCGAGTACGGCGATCAGGGACGACACCCGGTGTTCCAGGTGGCGGAACGAGACCTGCCCCGGGCCCCGGGCCGCGGTGAGATAGGGGGCGTGGCCGTAGACCGCGGACCGGGACCGGATCAGCTCGGCGATGGCGTTCCCGGGTCCGAACGGGGTCGGTTGCCGGCCCCCGTGGGAGGCGACGGTGGTGTCGGCGATCGTCTCCGTGCACCGACGGTGGGAGGCGACGGTGGTGGCGGCGGAGGTCTCGATGCTCAGCTCAGTGGACCGTGGGTGGGTGATGGTCATGGTCAGTACATCATTCGCGGATCGGCGTAGTGCTTGAACTCGACGAGGTTGTCCGAGGGGTCGCGGAGGACGAAGGTCCGGTGCACCTCGGGCTTCCCGTCGAACCGGGTGTCCACGTCCCGGAACAGGGGGACCTGTCGCTCGATGCACAGCCGGTGGACCCGGTCGAAGTCCTCGCTCTGCCGGAAGGTCACCCCGAAATGCCGCGGATAGAGGTCCAGCTCGCCGCCGGCGTCCGCCGGCCGTGCCGTCAGGTGGCACACCAACTGGTCGCCGAAGAAGTCGAGGGTGATGCGGTCCTGGTAGCGCCGGGCCAGCTTGCAGCCGAGCAATTGCCCGTAGAAGTGCTCGGCTTCAGCCAGGTCATAGGCCGGTACGGCGAGGTGGAAGGCGTCCCCGCTCTCCCTCACGCCGCCCCGCTGTCGAAACAGGTCAACGTGTCGGCCCGGAGCCCGAGCCGGATGGTCTCGAGCCCCAAGATGGCGGTGGCGGCCACATTGCCCAGGTTGACGTCCGGTCCCACCCGCTTGACGAAGTAGTTCTGCAACTCCACCGAGGGCGCCTCGAACAGGAGGTCCTGGTGGCGGAGGCCGCTGGCCAGCAGCTCCTCGATGAGGCCGAAGCGGAGCTGTCCGTCCGGTCGGCAGATGCCCGACTTGCCGCTCTCCCGTGCCTCCAGGGTGACCAGGCCGGCCCCGGCATCGAGGTCCTCGTGGGTGCACTCGATCCACAGGCTGGGGGGCAGGTTCTCGGACCGCTCGGCGTCCTTGAACCCGACCTCGGAGATCACCTGGAAGTCGTCGGCGAGCTTCCTGATGTAGCCGGCCTTCTCCGAGTTGCTCAGATCGATCGTCCCATTGGACACCTCGACGAACTGGCACGAGTACTGGTGACACAGCTCCCTGAAGTCGTCGAGCCGATCTTGCAGCACGTACTTCTCGAAGAGGGTCCCACCGAAGTAGTAGTCCACCCCGGCAGCGGAGAGGATCTCGATCTTCCTGCGCAGGTCCTTGGTGACGATGGCCGTGCCCCATCCGAACTTCACGAAGTCGAGGTACTCGGCCCCGCTGTCGACGAGGTCCTCGAAGTACCGGGTGGGCAGGCCACCGTCGACCATCATGGTCAGTCCGGCCGACCTCGGCTTGGTCTCACGTTGGGGTAGGTGCAGTGTTGTCGGGTTCATGCTGATCCCTTCGTGCTCACGTTGCTCGGATGGAGGCTGGAACGCATGGCGCCGATGGAGGCCTCGCCGCGGGCTCCGTCATGACTGGGCATCCGGACCCGCCATAGGCTTCCGTTGGGGACCGTGTCCCAGGTCATGTCGTGCACGGAGCGTCCGGCGCAGTAGGCCCGGATCATCCGAACGGTGCCGCCGTGGGCGACGACCAGGGCGTCGGCGCGGTGGGGCTGGTCCTGGAGCCAGTCGACGAAGCCGGCCGCCCGCCGGTACAGGTCCTCCAGCGATTCGCCTCCCACCGGCCGCGCCTCGGTGTCGACGACCCGGTCCCCGTCGATGCCGGTGTCCTCGGACAAGAGCGAGCTCACCGGCGAGCCTTCCCGGACCCCAAGTCCCCGCTCCCGCAATGCGGTGTGCGGCTGGGCCTGGAGCCCCAGGGAATGGGCCAGGATGGCGGCCGTCTCGCCGGCGCGACGCAGGTCGCTGGTGTGGACGACCTCGATGGTGCGGCCGCGCAGTCGGCGGGTGAGGAGCTGCGCTTGGCGCCGGCCCTGCCGGGTCAGGACGGCTTCGTCAGCGTGGCCTTGAACCAGTCCGAGCACGTTCCAGGTGCTCTCTCCGTGTCGCACCAGCCAGATCGTCTGGTCCTTGGAGTTCTCGGTCATGTATTGCACTATGACCATGGCCTCTGTGGACAGGCTGAGAGCTCACCGAGAACGACCTGAAATATTGTGAAGAATCCAATAAGGAAGAATCCAATAAGACGGTGGGCGCCGGGCCAAAGTCCGATCGCCCGCACCGGCCCGAACACCGGAAGTGGGGCGCCACCACGGCGTCAGCGCGGGTTGCGGCTCCGGCTTCGCAGTCGTCCCCGGGTGTGCCCGTCCAGGATCACCTTCCGCAGCCGCACGTTGGCCGGGGTGACCTCGACACATTCGTCGTCGGCGATGAACTCCAGGGCCTGCTCCAGGGAGAGCAGGAGCGGGGGCGTGAGCCGGATGGCCTCGTCGGCCGAGGCCGACCGCACGTTGGTCTGCTTCTTCTCCTTGGTCGGGTTGACGTCCATCTCCTCGTCCCGGGCGTTCTCGCCGATGACCATGCCCTCGTAGACCTCGGTCGCCGGTCCCACCAGCAGGATGCCCCGCTCTTGGAGGCTCATCAGCGTGTACCCGGTGGTGACGCCTCGGCGGTCGGCCACCATCGAGCCGTTGCGCTTGGTCTTGAGATCGCCGTGCCAGGGCTCCCAGCCGTCGAAGACATGGTGGAGCATGCCCGTGCCCCGGGTCTCGGTCATGAACTCGGTGCGGAACCCGACCAGCCCTCGGGCCGGGACCCGGTAGTCCATGCGGACCCAACCGGTGCCGTGGTTGACCATCTCGATGAGCGTTCCCTTGCGCAGCGCCATCAGCTGGGTGACCACGCCCAGGTAGTCGTCGGGCACGTCCACGGCCACCTGCTCCATGGGCTCGTGGATCTTGCCGTCGATCTCCCGGGTGACGACTTGGGGCTTGCCCACGGTCAGCTCGAACCCTTCCCGGCGCATGGTCTCCACCAGTACGGCCAGCTGGAGCTCGCCCCGGCCCTGGACCTCCCAGGTGTCGGGGCGCTCGGTGGGGAGCACCCGCAGCGAGACGTTGCCCACCAGCTCGGCCTCCAACCGGCTGAAGATCTGGCGCGCCGTCAGCTTGGATCCGTCCGACCCGGCCAGCGGGGCGGTGTTGATGCCGATGGTCATGGACAGGCTGGGCTCGTCCACGGTGATGACGGGCAACGGGCGCGGATCGTCGGGATCGGCCAGCGTCTCGCCGATGGTGACTTCGGCCATGCCGGCCACCGCCGCGATCTCCCCGGGACCGGCTTCGGCCGCGTCCACCCGGTCGAGGGCGTCGGTGACGAACAGCTCGGTGATCTTGGTCCGCTCGATGGTGCCGTCGAGCTTGCACCAGCCCACCAACGCCCCCTTGCGCAACGTGCCGTTGTGGACCCGGCAGATGGCCAGCCGACCCAGGTAGGGGGAGGCGTCGAGGTTGGACACGATGGCCTGGAGCGGGGCGTCGGGATCGAACTGGGGCGCGGGGATGCGATCGAGGATGGCTTGGAACAGCGGCTCGAGGTCGGTGCCCTCCACACCCTGCTCGGTGGCGGCCCACCCGGCCCGGGCATTGGAGAAGAGGATGGGGAAGTCGATCTGGTGCTCGTCGGCGTCGAGGTCCAAGAACAGCTCCTCGACCTCGTTGACGACCTCGTCGATGCGGGCGTCGGGCCGGTCCACCTTGTTGACCACCAGGACCACGGGCAGGCGGGCCTGGAGGGCCTTGCGCAGCACGAACCGGGTCTGAGGCAGCGGGCCCTCGGAGGCATCGACGAGCAGCAGCACGCCGTCGACCATGGTGAGCCCTCGTTCCACCTCGCCGCCGAAGTCGGCGTGGCCCGGTGTGTCGATGATGTTGATCTTGACGCCGTTGTGGACCACGGCCGTGTTCTTGGCCAGGATGGTGATGCCCTTCTCCCGCTCCAGGTCACCGGAGTCCATCACCCGCTCGTTGACCGACTCGTTGGCCCGGAAGGCCCCCGATTGCCAGAGCATGGCGTCGACCAGCGTGGTCTTGCCATGGTCGACGTGAGCCACGATGGCTACGTTGCGAATGTCGTCACGGGACTGCATGGGGGCGTGACCGGGCCTTTCGGTGGTATGGAGCGGGTTGCGGCAGCCCGGGAAGTGTCACCCTGTCCTGCCAACGGATGGGCGAACCGCGACCCCCAGCGTACCGCCTACCCCGGAGCCCCCCGGTCAGACGCGGTTCAGACGCGGTTCAGCCCCGGTCAGACGCGGTTCAGCCGCCGACAGCAGGCGATCTGCAGCTGATGGCCACTCAGGTGGATCAGTACGACTTGGGCAGGCCCAACGAGTGCTGAGCCACGAAGTTCAGGATCATCTCCCGGCTGACCGGGGCGATCCGCAACAGGCGCACCATGCCCCACAGGTCGGCCAGCCCGTACTCGGAGGACATGCCGTTGCCGCCGTGGGTCTGGATGGCTTGATCGAGGGCGGCCGCCGTGGCCTCGGCTGCGGCGTACTTGGCCATGTTGGCCGCCTCGCCCGCTTCGGGGGTGTCGCCGGCGTTGTCGCACAGCCACGCCGCCTTGTCGGTCATCAGCCGGGCCAGCTCCACCTCGATCTTGGCCTTGGCCAGGGGGTGGGAGATGCCCTGGTGGCGCCCGATGGGCGTACCCCAGACCTCGCGCTCTCGGGCGTAGGCAGCCGCCTTGTCCAGGGCATAGCGGCTGATCCCGTTGGCCAGGGAGGCGGACAGGATCCGCTCCGGGTTGAGGCCGAAGAAGACCTGGCGGAGGCCCTCGCCCTCGGCGCCGATCAGCCGGTCGGCATCGACCTGGACGTTGTCGAAGAACAGCGTGTACTGCTTCTCGGGGGCGGTGATCTCCACGGGCAGGACCGTCTTCTCCAGTCCCGGCGCGTCGGTGTCCACCACGAAGAGGGACAGCCGACCCCGACCGGTGTCCTTGTCGATGCCTGACCGGGTCACCACCAGGATGGCATCGGCCTCGTCCACGCCGGAGATGTAGTACTTCGACCCGTTCAGTCGGTAGATGTCGCCGTCCTTTGTGGCGGTGAGGGAGAGGTTGTGGGAGTTGGAGCCGGCGTCGGGCTCGGTGATGGCGAAGGCCATCTTCAGCTCGCCGGTGGCAAAGCCGGGCAGCCAGCGCTGTTTCTGCTCTTCGGTGCCGAACTTGGCGATGATGGTGGCGCAGATGGCCGGGGACACCACCATGATCAACAGCGGACAGCCGGCCGCGGCCAGCTCCTCGGCCACCGCGGCCAGCTCGGAGATGCCCATGCCGCCACCCCCGTACTCCTCGGGCACGTTGACCCCCAAGAACCCGGCTTGGCCCACGGCCTGCCACAGCTCCTCGGTCCGTTCGTCGGCGCGGGCTTTGGCCACGTAGTAGTCGTGGCCGAATTTGGAGGCGATGGCGCTGACCGCTTCGCGCAGCATCACCTGCTCGTCGGTTTGGATGAAGTCCATGGCGCGGCTCCTTGCGATTGTCGGCGGCTGCTCGCCAGACCCTTGAGCCCAGCAGGCCGTTCAGCGGCCGTCGGGCAGGAAGTGGACGGGGATGTCGACCAGCCTGCTCCGAACGTACTCGCCCAGGCTCTTGGCCTGTGGATCGGGCCGGGTGGACGAGGCCACCCCCTCGCCCAACAGGCCGACGATCACGAAGTTCAGGGCCAGTACCCTCGGGAGCTCGTAGCGACGGATCTCGAGCCCGTCGGCCTCGGGTAGCAGCTCGGCCATGCGCTCGAGAGAGAGGTAGTCACGCAGCCAGACGTAGTGCATGCCTTGGCCGGCCCACAGCCCGACATTGGCGTTGCCTCCCTTGTCGCCCGACCGGGCTCCGATGATCGTCCCCAGGGGCACCCGGGCCACCGGCTCGGCCGGGTACTCGGCGGCCCGGCGGTACACGTCGGGGGGCCCGGGCGGTACCTGCGAGCGAAAGGCCTGGTGGGGGACAACCGTCCGGGTGCCATCGGCCGTGACCACCACCGGTTCCACCAGCTCGGCCGGGACCAGGGCGGGCCAGAAGACGCCGTAGGCGGTGGCGTCGGTGGGAGGCGAGGTCAGGTGGAACCCCGGGTAGCCGGCCAGGGCCAGCTCGGTGGCGGCGTCGGCGAAGGCCCGGCCCACCTTGGCCTGGTCGCCGTCCTTGACCGTGATCCGGAGCTGGGCCGAGGCCTCGGCGTTGGTGGCGGCGTCGGGCTTGTCCGATCGGATCAACAGCGTCTCGTAGTCGGCGAATCGCTCGGCCCCACCCAGCTTCTCCTCCATCGTCCTCAGGGTGAGCGCGGCCTTGGCCTCGATGTCGAGG
>DATMMO010000230.1:0-2970 GCA_035569695.1 Acidimicrobiales bacterium
CGCCCTTCTCGTAGTGGTGCAGCACGTTCTTGGCGATGAGGATCCGGTGCACCTCATCGGGCCCATCGGCCAGGCGGAGCGTACGTGCGCCGAGATACATGGCGGCGAGCGGTAGGTCGCTGGTCACCCCCGCGGCTCCCCAGACCTGAATGGCGCGGTCCACCACTCGTGAGTAGGCCGCCGGGACAAAGACCTTGATCGCACTGATCTCAGTGCGCGCCTGCGGATCGCCGGTATCCACTTTCTCGGCAGCATGGATGGTCATGAGGCGGGCGGCCTGCAGGTCGATGTAGCTGTCGGCGATGAATCCCTGAATGAATTGCTTGTCCTTGAGCAGTCCACCGTGCACCTCGCGGGTCAGCGCTCGCTCCACCATCAGATCGAAGGCGCGCCACATCTGACCCACCGAGTTCATGCAGTGGAAGATGCGACCGGCTCCCAGCCGGTCCTGGGCGGCGCGGTGGCCGTCGCCCACCTGTCCGAGGGCGTTCTCCAACGGGACGCGGACGTTGTCGTAGCGCACCTCGCAATGATCCGATGATGCGCTGCCCCAGATCCCGATACCTCGTTCGATGATCACACCCTTGTTCGAGGTGGGGACGATGATCTGCACCATACGCCCGGCTCGGTCGTCATCGGTTCCCGCAGCACGGCACATGACGATGAAGAAATCAGCGGCCAATCCGTTGGAGGTGAACCACTTGTGGCCGTTGATGACCCACTCGTCGCCGTCTCGGACCGCCGATGTCTTTATCGAACGCGGGTCGGACCCTGCGTTCTCGGGCTCCGTCATGGAGAAGCCCGATTGCATCGTCCCTTCTACGAGGGGTAGGAGCCACTTCTCCTTCTGCTCGGCCGTTCCGTACTTGGCCAGAATGGTCTGATTGCCCGAGTTGGGTGCCACGACGCCGAAAAGGGACGCCGCTCCGATCGCGTAAGCCAGGATCTCGTTCATATAGGCGTGGGCCAGGAAATCGATGCCCATGCCGCCGTATTCGGGTGGGAGATGGGGAGCCCAGAGGCCCTCGGCCTTGACTTTTTGGCGGATCTCATCGCGTAAGGACTTCGATTCGGCGCGCTCCTCCTCGCTGGCCCCGGATCGGTTGCCACGCCACAGGACCTTCTCGTTTGGCAGGATCTTCTCATTGACGATCCGACCGGTGCGGATGCGGATGTCATTGATGTGGTCGCTCAACCCGTCGATGGGCGTCACGGTGATCGGCATGGTCGTCCTCTGTCCTCTTCTGTTGTTCGGCCGGAACCTTATTCAGAAACGGCTGAGGGATCCTCGCCGGTGGCCCAGCGCCCGATCAGCGCCCGCTCGTAGCGGCCGTGCCCGACGAAGCTGACTCCCCAGCGAGCCAGCGCGCCGAAGCGGTTCTTGAAGCCGGTCAGGAAGGTGACGTGGACCACCAGCCACAGCAGCCAGCCGATGAATCCCCCCACCCTGAGCGGTCCGACCTTGGCCACGGCGCGAAAACGCGAGATGACGGCCAGCGTGCCGAGGTCGTGGTAGTGGAAGGGCCGCATGACGGTGTTGCCCTTGAGCCGGCGCCCGATGGTGTGGCCAGCGTGGGCGGCGGACTGCATGGCCACCTCGGCCACGCCGGGAAGACCATTGAGCGACATGAGGTCGCCCACCACGAAGATCTCGGGGTACTCCGGCACTGAGCAGTCGGGCAAGACCTCAATCCGGCCGGCCTTGTCGATCGGCGCCCCGGTGGCCTGAGCCAGCTGCGCCCCCAGCGGCGACGCCTTGGTCCCGGCCGCCCAGACCCGGGTGGCCGCCTCGACGCGCAGGGTCGAGCCGTCACGGTTCGTGATCTCGACGCAGTCGGGGTCCATGCCGGTCACCATCGACCCCAAGTGCACCTCGACCCCCATCTTGGTGAGGTCCCGCGCCGTGATCCGGGACAGCCGGTCGCCCATGGAGGCCACCAGCTTGTCCGCGCCCTCGACCAGGACGACCCGCGTGTCGTGTGGGTTGATGCGCCGGTAGTTGGAGCGCAGGGCGCGGCGTGACAGCTCCTTGAGCTGGCCGGCCATCTCCACCCCGGTCGGCCCGCCCCCGATGACCACGAAGGTCATGAACTCGCGGCGCTTGCGATCGTCCTCTTCCGCCTCGGCCCGTTCGAAGGCCCCAAAGATTTGGCCCCGCAGGCGGAGCGCGTCGTCGAGGGATTTCATCCCCGAGGCCTCACGCCGGTAGTCGTCGTGACCGAAGTAGGAGGTCACCGCGCCGGCCGCCACAATCAGGCTGTCGTACGAGACCGAAGTCGGCTGACCGAACTCGGTGATGTGGATCGTGCGCGCCTGTGGATCGATCGAGTCGACCTCGGCCAGCCGCACCCGCATGGATGCGTAGTTGCGGAAGATGTCGCGGGTGGCCGGTGCGATCTGGCCCTCGGACAAGATTCCCGTCGCCACCTGGTAGAGCAGGGGTTGGAAGAGGTGATGGTTCGTGCGGTCGATCAGCGTGACCCGCACCGGGACCCGTCGCAGCGACTTGGCTGCGAAGAGACCACCGAACCCCGAACCGATGATCACGACATGGGGGCGGGTGTCCTCCTGGTTGATCACAGCAACCTCGAGACGACGTCTTGGACGTAGTACGCGAGCGGGAGCGTCGCCAGCTCCTCCCTGGTGACCCAGCGGATGTCATCGGTCGTCCCATCGGTCTCAGGACGCAGGGTGCCCTGCCACGACTCCACCCGGTAGATCAGCCGGACGGTATGCAGGCTGGTCTCGTCGGGCAGCGTGCGGACATCGGACAGCACATCGAGCAGGGGCCCGAGCACCACGGTCAAGCCGGACTCCTCCGCGATCTCCCGGCGGAGCGAGTCCACCGGATTCTCCCCGTGTTGGACGCCGCCGCCGGGGAGGAACCAGCGACCGGCCAAGGTCAACGAGGGCGCGGCGCGCGCAAGGAGCAGACGAGCCTCGTCATCGACACAGACCCCGTAGACGGCG
>DATMMO010000231.1:0-18202 GCA_035569695.1 Acidimicrobiales bacterium
CGCCTCCCACAGGTTGGGGGTGACGACCAGCGCGTGGCCCACCAGGTGGCGACGGTAGGCATCGACACCCTCCGCTTCGAGCAGGGGTCGTCCGGTCGACGCCACCATGACCGGGTCCACCACCAGGTTGGGGAGCTCGCCGGCGGCAGCCCGTTTGGACACCGCCTCGATGGTCTCCACCGAGGCGAGCATGCCTGTCTTGACCGCGGCAACGGGCAGGTCGGCCAGCACCGCGGCGATCTGCTGATCGACCATGGCGGTGGGGACCCGATGGATGGCCGCCACCGTCACCGTGTTCTGGGCGGTGATAGCCGTCACCGCGGTGGTGGCGAACACGCCCAGTGCGGCCATGGCCTTGAGATCGGCCTGGATGCCCGCCCCCGCCCCCGAGTCCGATCCGGCGATGGTCAGGGCTACGGGGGGATCGGTGCTCACGAGTCGGTGCCGGGACGGCCCTCGATCATGCCGGCGAAGGAGCTGGACGCCTCGGCATGGGTCCGTCTCGGGATGCGGCCCGCTCGGTGTGCGGCCCGGCCGGCCACGACCGCGTCCCGGATGGCCGCGGCCATCAACGCCGGCTGCTGGGCCCGGGTGACTGCCGAGGCCACCAGGACGCCGTCGCAGCCCAGTTCCATGGCCAGGCAGGCGTCCGAGGCTGTCCCGATGCCGGCATCCAGGATGACCGGGACCTCGGCGTCCTCGACGATCAGGGCGATGTTGTGGGGATTGGCAATGCCCATCCCACTCCCGATGGGCGAGCCCAGCGGCATCACCGTGGCGCACCCCACCTGCTGGAGGCGCCGGGCCAGGATGGGATCGTCGTTGGTGTACGGGAAGACCACGAAACCCGCGTCCACCAGGTCTTCGGCCGCAGCCACCAGTTCGATGGGATCGGGGAGGAGCGTGCGGTCGTCCCCGATCACCTCGAGCTTCACCCAGTCGGTCTCGAACGCCTCCCGGGCCAGCTGGGCTGTGAGCACGGCCTCGGAGGCCGTGTAGCACCCGGCGGTGTTGGGCAGCACTCGCAGACCGATGTCGTGCAGGAGATCGAGGAGGGACCCTCGAGCGGCCGGGTCCACCCGCCGGACGGCGACCGTGGCCATGTCGGCAGCCGAGGCGACCAGGGCCGACCGCAGCGACTCCAGGCTCGACATACCCCCCGTCCCCAAGATGACGCGGGAGCTCATGGTGACCCCGTCGACCACCCACGCGTCCCCACCAGGCTGGGGCGCACCGGGCCGATCGGTTCCACCGGGCGCCGCTTTGCCGTCGTCGGTCGAGCCGGTGACTGCCTCGTCGGTGATGGGATTGGACAGGATCATCGGGTCAACCGTACCGCTGGTCAGGTCCGATCAGCCCCCGGCCGCGGCCGTCACGATCTCGATCCGGTCACCGGTCGACACCTCGGTGGTGGCCCATCGGCTCTTGGACACCACGTCCCCGTTGCGAGCCACGGCCACGCCCTTGGGCGAGGGGCACCAACTGGCCACGATGTCGGACACCGTGGTCCGGGCCGGACCGTCCCACGGGTCCCCGTTGACCGACAGGTGCACCGAGGCGTCCGCGCTCACGTCTGGGCCCCACCGCTGCTCATGTCGCACCGCTGCTCATGCCGCACCGCTTTGCCGGGATGCGAACCGCTCGGGCCCGAACGGGGCCACGATGTCGGAGGGAGGCGATCCGGTCAGGAGCTTGGAGATGGCCTCCGCGGTGATCGGAGCCAGGAGGATCCCGTTGCGGTAATGCCCGGTGGCCACCACGAGCCCGGCCAGGCTGGTGGGGCCGATGGCCGGCGCGTTGTCGGGCGAGCCGGGACGGAGGCCCACGGTCGTCTCGGTGAGCTCGTACTCGTCCAGCCCGGGCACGATGCTCCGAGCGTCGCGCAGGAGTTCGTAGACGGAACGGGCCTGGACCGTACAGTCGAACCCCTTTTCTTCCACCGTGGCCCCGACCACCACCGATCCGTCATCCCTGGGCACCAGGTAGCACGTCTCACCGTGGACCAACCCACGCAGGGTGCGTCCCAACCGGGGCACGCCGGGGGGAGCGGACAGGCGGAGGGTCAGACCCTTGACCGGCCGCACCGGCGGGAGCGTCCGGGGGGGAAGGCCCTCCAGTTGGTTGGAGTGGCATCCGGCGGTGACCACCACGGCCCCCGCTCGGAGGATTGTCCCGTCGGCCAGCTGGATACCGACGGCCCGGGGCTCCGGCGACACCTCCACCCCGACGGCCCGATGGGCGATCAGCGTCACGCCGGCCTCCCGGCAGGCGCCCAGGAGGGCGGCGACCAGGAGGCGGTTGTCCACCTGGTGGTCGCCGGGAACGTCCACTCCGCCTCGCAGGCCCGGCGCCAGCGAGGGCTCGAGGGCCCGGCACTCCCGGGCCGACAGGCGGGTGGCGTCGAGTCCGAGCCCCTGCTGAAAGGCCAGCACCTCGTCGATGGCCAGGCGATCAGAGGCATCCACCGCCACCACCACCGTCCCCTGCTGGCGATAGCCGACGGGCAGGGCCGAATCGGCCTCGAGCTCTCGGGCGAAACCGGGCCAGAGCCGGGCGGCGGTGAGGTTGAGCCGAACCAGGGCCTCCTCCCCATAGTGGGCCTCGGTGACCGGGGCCAGCATGCCCGCCGCCGCCCAGGTGGCCCCGTGACCCGGTTGGGGATCGACCAGGGCCACGGACAGCCCGGCCCGGGCCGACCGCCAGGCACTGGCCAGCCCGATGACCCCACCACCGATGAAGACGGCGTCACTGTCGATCGATCCGGCCACGATGGTCATCCTACGAGCGGCCAGGCTGGGTCGATCGGCGCAGGCGAGTCGCTCCTGGCCAGGGACGTCGCCGCCGATGGCCGAGACATATTTACAGTGGGAACCCGGGCAAACCGTGTAGAGTTGACGGACCGCAGGGCCAGCGTCGTCCCGGGCGGAAGACCCACCATCCCCCGACGGAGTGACCCTCCCTCGTCCACCGATGGAGAGACCCGATGACGACACGTACCGGCCTTTCCGCCGACCCCACATCCGGAGGCACCACGACACCCGTGGCCATCAACCGCGCTCCGAGTACCGGGCTGTACCAGCCGGGCTTCGAGCATGATGCCTGCGGGATCGCCCTGGTCGCAGACTTGCACGGCCGCCAGAGCCACGGGCTGGTGAACCAGGCCATCGTCGCCCTCGAGCACCTGGCCCACCGGGGGGCGACGGGAAGCGAGGAGGACAGCGGCGACGGTGCCGGCATCCTCATCCAGGTCCCCCACGGCTTCCTCGACGCCGAGACGTCCTTCGAGCTGCCTGGGCCGGGCCAGTATGCGGTGGGCATCGCCTTCCTGCCCCAGGACGGGGCCGAGTCGGAGAAGGCCCAGCTGGCCGTGGAGCGGCTGGCCGACGAGGAGGGGCTGGCCGTCCTGGGCTGGCGGGACGTGCCCTTCGACGACAGCATGCTGGGCTCGGTGGCCCGGGCCGTCATGCCCCACCTGCGCCAGCTCTTCGTGGCCCCGGCACCGGGTACCGCCCAGATCGGCGACGATCCGGTGCTGGCCATCGACCGGCGGGCCTTCGTCCTGCGCAAGCGGGCCGAGCACGAGATCGAGGGGATATACCTGGCCTCGTTGTCGGCCCGCACCATCACCTACAAGGGGATGCTCACCTCCCACCAGCTGGCCGAGTTCTACCCCGACCTCTCCGACGAGCGGGTGGTCAGCGGCCTGGCTCTGGTGCATTCGCGCTTCTCCACCAACACCTTCCCCTCGTGGCCCCTGGCCCATCCCTACCGGTACCTGGCCCACAACGGGGAGATCAACACCCTGGCCGGCAACCGCAACTGGATGCGGGCCCGTGAGGCCCTCCTGGCCTCCGACCTGATCCCGGGCCTGGAGCGGGCCTTCCCCATCGTCACTGCCGGGTCCAGCGACTCGGCCTCCTTCGACGAGGTCCTCGAGCTCCTCCATCTGGGCGGGCGCCCGTTACACCACGCCGTGCTGATGATGATCCCCGAGGCGTGGGAGAACCACCGGACCATGGACCCGGCCCGTCGCGCCTTCTACCGCTACCACGCCGCCCTCATGGAACCGTGGGACGGACCGGCCGCCGTGGCCTTCACCGACGGCTCGACCATCGGGGCCGTGCTCGACCGAAACGGCCTGCGCCCGGCCCGGTACTGGGTGACCGACGACGGTCTGGTCGTGCTGGCCAGCGAGGTCGGGGTGCTGGACGTCGACCCGGCCAAGGTGGTGCGGAAGGGCCGGCTGCAACCGGGTCGGATGTTCCTGGTCGACACCGAGGCGGGGCGCATCCTGGACGACGACGAGATCAAGTCGTCGCTGGCTGCCGAGCGCCCCTACGGCCAGTGGCTGGAAGAGGGACAGATCGATCTCGACGACCTGCCCCCCCGGAACATGCTGACCCCGCAGCACGCCTCGGTCATCGGCCGCCAGCGGTTGTTCGGCTACACCACGGAGGAGCTGCGCCTCCTCTTGGCCCCCATGGCCAAGACCGGTATCGAGCCCCGCGGCTCGATGGGCTCCGACACGGCCATTGCGGTCCTGTCCGACCGACCCCGGCTGCTCTACGACTACTTCACCCAGCTCTTCGCCCAGGTGACCAACCCACCCCTCGACGCCATCCGGGAGGAGCTGGTCACCTCCTTGGCGTCGAGCCTCGGCCCCGAGGCCAACCTGCTCGTGCCCACAGCCGAGTCGTGCCAGCAGATCGTGCTGCCCATGCCAGTGATCGACAACGACGACCTGGCCAAGTTGCTCTACGTCAACGAGGACGGTCAGACCCCGGGATTCAGCGCCTTCGCCATCGACGGCCTGTTCGAGGTGGCCGGTGACGGGGAGGCACTCCGCCAGGGCATCGAGGAGGTGCGGGCCAAGGTCAGTGAGGCCATCGCCGACGGCGCCGACATCATCGTGCTGTCCGATCGCAATTCCACCGCCGAGTGGGCCCCCATCCCCTCGCTCTTGCTGGTCTCTGCCGTCCACCACCATCTGGTCCGCGAGAAGACCCGAACCCAGGTGGGCCTGGTGGTGGAGGCAGGCGATGCCCGAGAGGTCCATCACATGGCCCTGCTCAAGAGCTTCGGCGCCGCCGCCATCAATCCCTACCTGGCGTTCGAGACCATCGACGACATGATCGCCTCGGGCATGTTGGCCGGGGTGACGCCCCGTCAGGCCCAGAAGAACTACATCAAGGCGGCGAGCAAGGGCGTCTTGAAGGTGATGTCCAAGATGGGCATCTCGACTGTCGCCTCCTATACCGGCGCCCAGGTGTTCGAGGCAGTGGGCCTGGCCCCCGACGTCATCGATGAGTACTTCACCGGGACGGTCAGCCGTATCGGTGGCGTGGGCCTTGACGTCCTGGCCCGGGAGGTCACCGCCCGGCACCACTTGGCCAATCTGGACCGGCCCACCGAGCTGGCCCATCGGGAGCGGGAGACCGGTGGCGAGTACCAGTGGCGGCGAGACGGTGAGGTGCACCTGTTCAATCCGAAGACGGTGTTCAAGCTGCAGCACGCCACCCGGTCCAAGCGCTACGAGATCTTCAAGGAGTACACCCGGGCCGTCGACGACCAGGCCACCAAGCTGGCCACCCTGCGCGGCCTGTTCCGGTTGAAAGCCGGGGAGCGGCCGCCCATCCCCATCGAGCAGGTGGAGCCGATCGAGGACATCGTGGCCCGCTTCTCGACCGGGGCCATGTCCTACGGGTCGATCTCGGCCGAGTCCCACGAGACGCTGGCCATCGCCATGAACCGCCTCGGCGGTCGGTCCAACACCGGCGAGGGCGGCGAGGATGCCGACCGGTTCACGGCCGATGCCAACGGTGACCTGCGGCGCAGCGCCATCAAGCAGGTGGCCTCGGGCCGGTTCGGGGTGACCAGCGAGTACCTGGTCAACTCGGACGACATCCAGATCAAGATCGCCCAGGGGGCCAAGCCGGGTGAAGGGGGCGAACTGGCCGGATCCAAGGTCTACCCCTGGATCGCCAAGACCCGATCCACCACCCCGGGGGTGGGGCTCATCTCGCCACCGCCCCACCACGACATCTATTCCATCGAGGACATCGCCCAGCTCATCCACGACCTGAAGTCGGCCAACCCCGAGGCGCGGATCCACGTGAAGCTGGTGGCCGAGGTGGGCGTGGGCACGGTGGCTGCCGGGGTGGCCAAGGCCCACTCCGATGTCGTGCTCATCTCCGGCCACGACGGTGGGACCGGCGCCGCCCCCATGACCTCGCTGAAGCACGCCGGCATTCCTTGGGAGCTGGGCCTGGCCGAGACACAGCAGACCCTGATGGCCAACGGCCTACGCGACCGCATCGTCGTCCAGGTCGACGGCCAGATGAAAACGGGTTGGGATGTGCTGGTCGGCGCCCTTTTGGGCGGCGAGGAGTTCGGCTTCGCCACCGCCCCCCTGGTCGTGTCGGGCTGCATCATGATGCGGGTCTGCCACCTCGACACCTGCCCGGTGGGCATCGCCACCCAGAACCCCGAGCTGCGCAAGCGCTACACGGGCAAGCCCGAGTTCGTGGAGACCTTCTTCGAGTACATCGCCGAAGAGGTGCGTGAATACTTGGCCCAGTTGGGCTTGCGCTCGCTGGAGGAGGCCATCGGGCGGGTCGAGTTGTTGGAGACAGCCCCGGCCATCGACCACTGGAAGGCCTCGGGTCTCGATCTGGCTCCGATCCTGGCCGCCCCCGAGGCTCCTGACGGAGCCGTCCGATACCAGGTACACGAGCAGGACCACGGGCTCGACCGGGCTCTCGACCACCAGTTCATGGAGGCGTGCCGGCCGGCCATCGAGCTCGAGGGGTCGGTGCGAGCCGAGCTGGCGGTGACCAACGTCGATCGCACGGTGGGCACCCTGCTCGGGCACGAGATCACCAAGCGCCACGGCGGCCTCGGCCTGCCCGAGGGCTCGATCGACCTGACCTTCCGGGGCTCGGCCGGACAGAGCTTCGGTGCCTTCGTGCCCAAGGGCGTCACCATGCGCTTGTTCGGCGATACCAACGACTACCTGGGCAAGGGCCTTTCTGGCGGCCGGATCATCGTGCAGCCACCGGAGGACTCGCCCTTCGTGGCCGAGGACAACATCGTGGCCGGCAACGTGATCCTCTACGGCGCAACGTCGGGCGAGGTGTTCATCCGCGGTCAGGTGGGGGAGCGCTTCTGCGTCCGGAACTCCGGGGCCATCGCCGTGGTCGAGGGCGTGGGCGACCACGGGTGCGAGTACATGACCGGCGGGAGGGTGGTGGTCCTCGGGCCCACGGGCCGCAACTTCGGTGCCGGCATGTCCGGCGGCGTGGCCTTCGTCTACGACCGGGACGACGATTTCAACGGGCTCTACAACCCGGAGATGATCGATCTCGAGCCGCTGTCGGCCGACGATCGCATCTGGCTGAAGGACCGCATCATCTTGCACCGGGACGAGACCGGTTCCGAGGTGGCCGGCCACATCCTGTTGGACTGGTCGACGACGTGGGAGTCGTTTGTCAAGGTGATGCCCCGGGACTACCGGCGGGTGCTCGAGGCCACCGAGTTGGCTGTGGCCGAGGGCCGGTCAGTGGACGAGGCGGTCATGGCCGCACCGCACGGTTGAGGGGCGTCGATCATGGGTGACATCAAGGGCTTTCTCAAATTCGGGCGGGAGCTGCCGCCTCGGCGTCCCGTTCCCGTCCGCCTGCGCGACTGGAAGGAGGTCTACGAGCCCTTCCCGGTCGAGTCCTCCCGCGAGCAAGGGGCGCGCTGCATGGACTGCGGCATCCCGTTCTGCCACGAGGGATGCCCGCTGGGCAACCTGATCCCCGAATGGAACGACCTGGTCTACCGGGACGACTGGTCCGAGGCCATGGACCGGCTGCACGCCACCAACAACTTCCCCGACTTCACCGGACGGTTGTGCCCGGCGCCCTGTGAGGGTGCGTGCGTGCTGGGTATCAACTCCGACCCGGTGGCCATCGAGCGGATCGAATACGAGATCGTGGAGCGGGCCTGGTCCGAGGGCTGGGTCGAACCGGTCAAGGCGGGGACGTCCACGGGCAAGCGAGTGGCCGTCGTGGGATCGGGTCCCTCGGGCCTGGCCGCGGCCCAGCAGCTGGCCCGGGCCGGACACGGCGTGGTCGTCTTCGAACGGGCGGAGAAGCCCGGCGGTCTGCTCCGATACGGCATCCCCGAGTTCAAGATGGAAAAGGCGGTCCTCGACCGTCGGCTGGGACAGTTGTCGGCCGAAGGCGTCGAATTCCGGTGCGGCGTGTCGGTGGGAGCGCCGGCGCCGGAGGTGCCCGGGGCAGCCGCCGAGGATGTCACCGTGATCGCGGCCCAGTCGCTCCGTGACGACTTCGATGCCGTGGTGCTGGCGGGCGGCGCCACCGTCCCCCGTGACCTGCCCGCCATCGGACGGGAGCTCCAGGGTGTTCATCCGGCCATGGATTACCTGAAGCCGTCCAACCGGGTCCAAGAGGGTGCGCTGGCCCGGTCGCCCATTTCGGCCGACGGCAAGCACGTGGTCATCATCGGCGGCGGGGACACCGGGGCCGACTGCCTGGGCACGGCCCATCGGCAGGGGGCCCTGTCGGTGCGACAGCTCGAGATCATGCCCGAGCCCCCCTCGGATCGGCTGGGCGAGAACCCGTGGCCGACCTGGCCCCTGATCCTCCGCACTTCCGCGGCCCACGAGGAGGGCGGCGAGCGGATGTTCGGGGTGACCACGGTGGCGTTCGTGGATGACGGTTCCGGACACGTGAGCGGACTGCGGGGCGAGGAGGTGGAGGTGGCCGTGGGCAACGATGGTCGCCCGGTGTTCACGCCCATCGCCGAGACCACCTTCGAGCTGCAGTGCGAGCTCGTGTTGCTGGCCCTCGGCTTCATGGGCCCCGAGCCGGGCGGCGTGGTGGCCGAGCTCGGTATCGACGTCGACGGCCGATCCAATGTGGCCGCCGACTCGACCTGGTCGACCAACGTCGACGGAGTCTTCGTGTGTGGGGACATGACCCGTGGCCAGAGCCTGATCGTGTGGGCCATCGCCGAGGGCCGTTCGGCCGCCGCCTCGGTCGACCGCTACCTCATGGGCACCACCGAGCTGCCTGCGCCCCTCACCCCGGGGCAGCTGGCCCTGCGCTGAGCATGTGGACCGGATCGATCCTGACCTGATCTTCGGATTCGGGACCGACGAAGCGCTGGGTCCCCGGGCCACTCGTTGGCGGTGCTGAGCCCGGTCAGCGGTAGCTCCCGATCATGGTTGCCCCCATGGCCAACGGCGCGACATCGCACCGGTCAGCGATATCGGCGACGAAGGCCTGAAAGGCCGGCACGGACTGCAACGAGTCGGGGTCATCCACGTCGTGCTCGATCACCACGTGGACGAAGCTCACCCCGTCATCGAGCTGGAAGACCTTGTAGGTGAAGCCCTTGGGCTCCCGTTCGTCCAGCTGGGCGAACACGGCCTCGACCAGTCGCCGGTTTTCCTCGGCCCGCTCAGGCTTGGCCTGGTAGCGCACCACGGTGCTCTGCATCTTGCTCTCCCTGCCGGGGGCCGGGTGGCCGCTCCTGAAGGGAAGACGGCGACCGACAACGGAACTCATCGTCCCCAGCTCACCAACCCCTCGATCGTGTGCACCAGGAGACGGTTGTCACCGCCGAGCATCATCATCCGCCGGGCCGCGCCGCGCCGAAGGGCTGGGTGCCGCCCAGGCCGTCGATCCTGACGTCGACCCCGGTGTAGGGCGCATCGACCATCTCGTCGTTGCCGAGGTAGATGCCGACGTGGCCCGGGAGGCCGGGGGAGTCCTCGCCGGGGTTGAAGAACACGAGGTCGCCGGGCTGGAGGCCGTCGAGGGGCACGTGGGGGAGTGCCAGCCACTGCTCCTCGGAGGTGCGGGGGATGGCTATGCCGGCCGCCTTGTAGGCGCCTTGGGTGAGACCGGAGCAGTCGAAGCCGACCCCCGGGGTCTCGCCGCCCCACAGGTACGGGGTGCCGATTTGGTGCGCGGCGTAGCTGATGGCGGTGGCCGCGGCCGAGCGGGTCGAGGTGGGGTCAGGGGCGCCGTAGGCCGCGGCGTAGGACAGAACCTCGGTCACGTAGCTCTGGTCGTGGTTGTAGGCGTAGATGGCGCCGGGGATATTGGCGCCATCTCTGGCCCCGTTGGCGCACAGCAACCGGGTGGCGGCGTAGATGGCGTCGACCGGGTCGAAGGGGGTCGGCGGGTTGATCCCCCCGGGGGGCACCGGCGCGCCGTACTCGGCAAACGTGGCCGGCTCGAACTGCATGGGCCCCTCGGCGCCGGCCGAGGAGATCTGCGTGTTCCGTCCCTGCCCCGTCTCGGCCTCGCCGATGCCGGCCAGCACGGTCCAGGGCAGGCCTGGGCAGGTGGCTGCCGCCGCTTGGTAGGTCTGCAGGTACTCGGGTGGGATGTCGGCCAGCGCTCGGCCCGAGGGTGTGATGGTGGAGGACGACGTCGTGGAGCCCAGCCCCACCAGCGAAGCCAGACCGGCCACCGCGGCGATAGCCACGAGCATGACGACCAGCACCAGCCCGCCTCCGATGGCGCCGACGGTGCGCAGGGGCATGAGTGTTCCTTTTGGTTTGTGGTCGGGCTCCGGGCCACACGGGTCGACGACCAGGGCCCGACCGGGCGGCCACGGGTGAGAACCGGGGGCCAGGTTGACGGGCCGTTCGACTCGATCGTCCGAGCGAACGCGCCGAGCGCGATAGGGCGTGGTCCTGGGCAGCGAACCATCCGGGGTGGGCAGGCCGCACGGCGCAGCCCTCCCACCGGCACACGAGGGTGTGAGCGGCCGACTCAGATGCCGTCCTCGACGAGGAGCGGCGACCGACGGTCCGTCGCCGCAATAGGCAGACGACGAGGCGCACTCGTAGTACACCATCGCCCGGGCCCCGGTGGCAAGGGCGGCCAACGCCTGTCCCGACCGGCATCGATATGCTCGTGAGACCAGTGTCCAGGGAGGTACGCCGTGCTCAGCACCATGCAAGATGGTCCACTACTCGTCAGTGGGATCCTCCGCCACGGACGGACCGTCTATGGCGAGAGCCAGGTGCTCACGGTCACCGGCCCGGCGGGCGAGCACAACGCGGCGACCTTCGCCCAGGTGGGCGACCGGACGGACCAGCTGGCCGCCGCCCTCCGCAAGCTGGGCGTCACCGGTGACGATCGGGTCGGCACCTTCTTGTGGAACAACCAGACCCACATGGAGGTGTACCTGGCCGTACCGTCCATGGGCGCCGTGCTCCACACCCTGAACGTCCGGCTCTTCCCCGACCAGTTGGCCTACGTGATCAATCACGCCGAGGACAAGGTGATCATCGTCGACGACATGCTCGTCCCCCTCCTGGCCCGGGTGCGCGACCAGCTGACCACGGTCAAGCACTTCATCGTGGCCGGCGGTGATCCCCGTGCTGACTCGCCGCTGGGGGAGACCCACGACTACGAGGAGCTGCTCGGCGCCGAATCTGTCGGGTTCGATTGGCCTGAACTGGACGAACGCGAGGCCGCGGCCATGTGCTACACCTCGGGCACCACCGGGAACCCCAAGGGCGTGGTCTACAGCCATCGTTCCACGTACCTGCACTCGATGGCGGTGACCTCGGCATCGTCGATGGGCATCAAGGAGACGGACCGGGTGCTGACCATCGTGCCGATGTTCCACGCCAACGCCTGGGGTACGCCGTACGCCGCCTTCATGGTCGGGGCCGACCTGGTCATGCCCCAGCAGTTCCTGCAAGCCGAGCCGCTGGCCGCCATCAATGCCGCCCTCCACCCCACCCTGACGGCAGGGGTGCCCACCATCTGGAACGATGTGCTGCGCTACTCCGAGACCCATGAGGTCGACATGTCGTCGGTCCGGATGATCGTGGGCGGTGGTGCCGCGGTGCCCCGGCAGATGATCAAGCAGTTCGAGGAGCGGTTCGGGATCGACATGGTCCAGGGCTGGGGTATGACCGAGACCAGTCCGCTGTGCGCCCTGTCCATCCCACCCCGCAGCGCCACCCCCGAGGATGAGCTGGATTGGCGCAGCAAGGCAGGTCGGATTGTGCCCGGCGTCGAGATCCGCATCTGCGCCGACGACGGATCGGTCCTGCCCAACGACGGCACGACCGTGGGGGAGTTCGAGGTCCGGGGCCCCTGGGTTACCGGCTCGTATTACCGCGACCCGAGCGAGGACCGTTTCCACGACGGGTGGCTGCGGACCGGCGACGTGGGCTCGCTCGATACCAAGGGCTTCATGCAGATCAGCGATCGCACCAAGGACGTGATCAAGACCGGTGGCGAGTGGATCTCCTCGGTCGAGCTCGAGAACGAGGTCATGGCCCACCCCGGCGTGTTCGAGGCCGCGGTGATCGGCGTTCCCGATCCCAAGTGGAGCGAACGACCACTGGTCGCCGTGGTCCGATGCGAGGGATCCGAGGTCACGCCGGACGAGCTGGTCGAGTTCCTCTCCGACCGCGTGCACCGGCTGTGGTTGCCCGAGCGGTGGGCGTTCGTCGACGAGATCCCCAAGACCAGCGTGGGCAAGTTCGACAAGAAGGTCATCCGGAAACAGCACGCCGACGGCAGGCTCGACGTCATCGAGGTCATCCCCCCATCGCCACAGTGAGCGACGATCTGGCCGATGTGGCCGACCGGTTGTCGGCCATCTCGGAATCGCTGGCCGACCTGGCCATTGACCGGCTTCGTCAAGCCTCGGACTCAGTTCGGGCCGGAGGGGAGCCCGACCCCGTCCTGGTGGCCGAGGAGAAGCGGATCACCAGGGCCCGTCGGGCCGTGGACAAGGCGGCCACGTTGCTCAGCGGAACGGGCGGAGCGGGTGGTTCCGCCTCGGGCTTCGCCTTCGAGGACGGCCCCTGACCGAGCCGAGCAGGCCGAGCGGGCGCCGCTCCGCTCGTCAGGCCCGACGAGGCCCGACTCGTCAATCGTCCCCCAGAACGAAACGGTCGACGGCGTGGGCGAATCCCTCGTCCTCGTTGGACGAGGTGACCCGATCGGCTGAGGCCTGCACCTCGCTCGAGGCGTTGCCCATGGCGATGCTCAACCCCGACGGGGCGAACATGAGCATGTCGTTGGGCATGTCCCCGATCGTGGCGATCTGGTCGGTGGGTAGGTCGAACCGGTGGGAGAGGAACGTCACCACACCGCCCTTGTTGGCCTGGGGGTGGGTCACGTCGAGGTAGTAGGGCTGCGAGCTGGCCGCAGAGACCCGGTCCCCGAACTGGGCGCGCGCCGCCGCTTGGCCGCCCGACACGGCCTCGGGGTCGTCGCTCACCCCGACGATCTTGGCCACATCGGTGGTCAACTGGTCGTAGCTGTCGACCACGGTGGGTGCGAAGTGCACCGTCTTTGCCTCCCGGTCGACATGGGGACCGTCAGGATCCCGGACGTACCAGTCGGCGCCCCGGTAGATCCACGTATCGAGCTGGCACGAGCCCAAGAGGTCGAGCATGGGCGCCACCACGGCGACATCGATCTCCTTCTGCTCGATCACCGACAGGTCCGGGTTCACGATCAGACCCCCGTTGAAGGCCGACACGGGCGTGGACAGGTCCAGGGGCTCGATGAGCATGGACATGCCCCTCGGCGGACGGCCACTGGTGATGGCGAAGAGGACGCCGGCATCATGGAGTCGGTGCACGGCGGCGATGGCCCCATCGGTGAGCTCCTTGGCCTGGGTCACCAGGGTCCCGTCGACGTCGGCCAGCACGAGCCGGATGGGCTTGTCCTTCACGCCACTCTCCCTTCGATCACTTCGATACGACGACGGCCGGCGCGTTGGCCCCGGCCCTGTCTTCCGCCGCCCGCCAGCAGTACCAGGCCACCAGGCTTCGATACGGTCGGTAGGGCTCGCCCAGCACCTCGAGCTCCTTGGGTGAGGGTACGTCGGGTAAGCGCCAAGCGGAGGCAAAGCCCACTCGCACCCCATAGTCTCCGGTGGGCCAGATGTCGAGGCGCCCGAGCGTGGCCAACAGGAACATCTCGGCCGTCCAGCGACCGATGCCCCGCACCTGGACCAGCTGCTCGATCACCGCCTCGTCGGAGAGGCGCCCGATCCGGTCCAGGTTCACCTCTCCGGTCGCGACCTTCTCGGCCAGGTCCTCCATGGCCGCGGCCTTGGCTCGGCTCAGCCCACACGACAACAGGAGACCCGGAGGCGCGGCCAGCACGCTGGCCGCAGTGACCGACCCGTCCAGCGCGGCGACGAACCGTCGGTGAATGGCGGAGGCGGCCTTGCCGGCCAGCTGCTGGTAGAGGATCGATTGGGCCAGGGCGTGGAAGCGCCGGGCCCCAGGGACCCGGGGCCGGAGGGGTGGCGGACCGTAGCGCTCGATGAGCTCGTGCAGCGTCGGGTCGCGGTCCCCGAGGTCGGCCAGGGCCACCAGGCGCTGCTCGCGGTTCAAGAGCCCTCTCCGGTGAATCGGTTGACGGCGTCGATCAGCTGACGAAGCCGCCCGTAGTGGAACTTGTCGAACCGGAAGGCCAGTCGAGGCTGGTCGAGATGGTCGTTCCCCGCCCGTTCGGGGGGAAGGGGCTTGGTGTGACGAATCACTCCGCTGGCCACGATGTCGCCGAACCGCTCGTTGAGCTCGGCCAGCTCGGTGGAACTGGGGGCGGTCAGCATCCGGATGACCAAGAGATCGCCCACCCAACGGATCGATTGGTAATTCCGGTAGAAGCCGGTCAGCTCCTCGGTGGCCAGAGCGATGTCGTCGGTGATGACGAACAGGGAACGATCGTCGGGAGAGATCAGCCCTCGGGCCGCCACCGCCCGTTCCAGGAACTGATCCCATTCGTTCCAGTAGTTGCCTCCGGGAATGTCGAGCAGCACGACGGGAGCGGGGGCGGCCTTACCCGTCTGCAACAGGGTGAGGAGCTCGAAGGCCTCGTCCAGGGTGCCGAATCCCCCCGGGAGCACGGCATAGCCGTCGGACTCCTTGATCAACATGAGCTTCCGGGTGAAGAAGTACCGCATCTCCACCAACTTGGGATCCTGGGCGATGAAGGTATTGGCTCCCCCCTCGAACGGGAGGCGGATGTTCACGCCGATCGACTGATCGCGGCCCGCCCCCTCCATCCCCGCGGCCATGATGCCCGGTCCCGCTCCGGTCACCACCATCCAGCCCGTCTGGGCCATGGAGCTGGCCAGCTCCCGGGTGTGGCTGTAGACCGGGTCATGGGGCAACGTCCGGGCCGAGCCGAACACGGTCATCTTCTTGACGTCGCGGAAGGGGCGGAAGACCCGGAATGCCTCGGACATCTCGGCCAGCGCGGCATCGGCGATCTTGAGGTCGATGACGTCGGTGTTCTCGTGGGCCAGTTCCCTGACCGTGGCGACCATGGACCGGTACAGGGCGCGCTGGGCCCTCGAGCTCGACGGACCGCCCAGCTCCACCACCAGTCGCTCGAAGGCGTCCTCCGCCGGCAGATCGGGGCCACGGCCGGGCGCCCCCGGGTCGATCACCTCATTGGGAGGCGGCAATGGGCCGGGCGGCGTCGGCATCCCACCCGCGGTGCCCGCCCGGCGGTTGGGGGACCCGACCGTAGAGGGTGGTGCGCTGCACCAGCTCGCGTCCGAGGGGCTCCAGCAGCTCCCGGAAGCTGTCCACGTCCATCATCTGGCCGTGGCTGGCCCCGGCGGCCCGGGAGATGTTCTCGTCCATCAGGGTGCCGCCCAGATCGTTGACTCCGGCCCCGAGGAGCTGACGGACGCCCTCGGTGCCCATCTTCACCCAGCTGACCTGGATGTTGTCGATGGCTCCCCGGTAGGCGATCCGGCCCACCGCATGCATGAGGAGGGTCTCGCGGAACGTGGGTCCGCGCCGCGACCGCTTCTGGAGGTAGATGGGGGTGGCCATGTGGACGAAGGGAAGGGGCACGAATTCGGTGAATCCGCCCGTCTCGTGCTGGAGGGCCCGGGTGCGCACCATGTGGCGGGCCCAGGACCGGGGGTGCTCCACCGCTCCGAACATGATGGTCACATTGGAGCGGAGGCCGACGCTGTGAGCGGTGCGGTGGGCGTACAGCCACTCCTCGGTGTTGATCTTGTCCGGGCACAGGATCTTGCGGACCTCGTCGTCGAGGATCTCGGCCGCGGTGCCCGGCAACGTCTTCAGTCCGGCGTCCCGCAACAGGGTCAGGTACTCGGCCAGGGACACCTCGGATCGGCGTGCTCCCTCGGTCACCTCGAGGGCGGTGAACCCGTGGATGTGGATGGTGGCCGAAGCCTCCCGGACGGCCTTGATCACCTCGAGGTAGTAGTCACCGTCGAAGTTGGGGTGGATTCCGCCCTGGAGGCAGACTTCGGTGGCCCCGCGCTGCTCGGCCTCGGCCACCCGCTCGGTGATGTCGCCGAGCTCGAGCAAGTAGGGCTTGCCCCGGAGGTTGAGCGAGAGCGGACCCTTGGAGAAGGCGCAGAAGCGGCACTTGAACGTGCACACGTTGGTGTAGTTGATGTTGCGGTTGGCCACGAAGGTGACCTGGTCACCCACGACGTCTCGACGCATCGAGTCGGCCACTGCGGCCACGGCCCGCACTTGGGGCCCTCGGGCCGAGAACAGGGTGACGATCTCGTCCTCACCCACCTCCTGGCCCAGGGCCACCCCGGCCAGCACGTCGCCCACGGCGCTGCCCGACGTGGGCGACGTGGCCAGCGGCGGGGGGGTGCGGACGGCGCCGGGCACCGACAGGAGCTGGGGCGGCGGGAACTCGCCCCCCGAGCACCAGGGGTGGTCACGGCCCAGGCCCTCGGCGTCGGCGGCGTCGAGGACGGGGAAGCGCATGGGCTCGGACAGCCAAAGCTCCGGGTCGTTGGCGAATTCGGGATAGAGGGTCAGGCGGGGGGCGAGCGTGTAGCCCGCCGCCTCGGTGGCGGCCCGGAGGATCTCCAGAGCAGGCCACGCCCGTTCGGGGTTGACGTGATCGGCGGTGACGGGCGAGACCCCACCCCAATCGTCGATCCCCGAATCGAGCAGGGGGCCGAGGTCGTCCGACAGGTTGGGAGGAGCCTGGAGATGGATGCCGGCCGGGAGGACCAGCCGGGCCACGGCGATGGTCCAGAGGAACTCATCAGTCGGGCACGGGGGAGCCGAGTGCATCGACGTGCCCGGCTTGGGCAGGAAGTTCTGGACGATCACCTCTTGGACGTGGCCATGACGGGCGTGGCTGGCGGCGATGGCGGTCAGCGTGGCCAGGCGGTCCGCCCGGCTCTCGCCGATGCCGACCAGGAGACCGGTGGTGAACGGGATGGCGGCCTCGCCGGCCGCCTCCAAGGTGGCCAGGCGGCGCTCCGGTGTCTTGTCCGGTGCCGATCGGTGGGCGGCCAGGTCGGGATTGACCGACTCGATCATCATCCCCTGGCTGGCCGACACCTGGCGGAGGGCGGTCAGCTCGGCGATGCCGAGGGCACCGGCGTTGGCATGGGGGAGCAGCCCTGTCTCTTCGACGACGGCGCGGCAGGCCTGGGTCAGATAGTCCACAGTCGAGGTGAAACCGTGCTCGCTGAGCCAGGCCCGGGCGGCGGGGTAGCGGTCCTCGGGTCCCTCGCCCAGCGTGAACAGGGCCTCGTGGCAGCCGGCGTCGCGGCCGGCGCGGGCGATGGCCAGGACCTGGTCGAGTGGGAGGTACGGCGACTCGAGCCGGGCCGGGGCCTTGGCGAAGGTGCAGTACCCGCAGCGGTCCCGGCACAGCATGGTCAGGGGAATGAACACCTTGGGGGAGAAGGTGACCCGAGTGCCGTGGCTTTCGGCCCGCCGACGCCTGGCTTCGGCCTGCAGCTCGTCCAGGTTGGCGTCGAGCAACCCAGCGCCATCGTAGGTTCCCTGGATCGCTGAGCCGGTCGTGTCGGACATTGGCGTCACCTTATCGGAGGGGTTCCGACGGCCGACCGATGTCATCGTGGCTGGTCGGGAGGATGGTCACGCGCCGCTTTGGTCGCCGGCGGCCTCGGGGTCGACCAACCACAGCACCTCGGAGGCCCGGACGCGAGCGGCGGGAAGCGGTTCACCCTTGCGCACCCGGGCGAAGGCATCGCGCTTGGACGCACCGGCCACGGTGAACACGACCAGGCGGGCCCGGGCGATGGCCGGCAGGGTCAGGGTGATGCGCTCATGGGGATTGGTGTCGTTGGGATCGCTGTCGGCCAGCACCAGGACGTCGTCGGGGGCGTCAAGGGCAGCCGAGCCGGGGAAGAGCGAGGCGCAGTG
>DATMMO010000232.1:0-5250 GCA_035569695.1 Acidimicrobiales bacterium
AGACCTGGCTGTGGCCCAACCTGCCCGAGGGGTTCGGCTATCTGAAGGTGGAGGGCATCCCCCTGGCCGGATCCCGGGTGACCATCGAAGCCGGCAGCCAGGTGCCCGATGGCCTGTCGGTCATCGGTCTGCCCCCCGAGATCGAGCTCATCCGCCAGCCCCGGCGGCCCACCACCGCCATCTGACCGACTTACCAACCTCGGTCGATCCACTCCTGCAGGTGGGGTGATTCCCGGCCGATGGTGGTTCCCGCCCCGTGGCCGGGCAGCACCTGCGTATCGGCCCCGAAGCGGGAGAAGAGCCGGTCCTCGATCGATTCGATGATGGTGGGGAAGTCGCCGTTCTCGAACTTGGTGTTGCCCGGCCCGCCGGGAAACAGCGTGTCCCCACTGAACAGGAGCGGTGTGCCCTCGACCGAGAAGCACATCGAGCCTGGTGTGTGGCCGGGGGTGGCGATGGTGCCGATCCGTAGCCGACCGACCGACAGCGTCGACTCGTCGTCGAGCAAGAGGTCATAGGCAGGCAGCATCCCGGCATCGGCTGCGGTGACCGCCACCTCGAACCCGGCGTCCCGTACCGCCTCGACGGCCTGGATGTGGTCCCAGTGGCCGTGGGTCTCCACCACTTGGCGGACGCCGAGGTCCCGGCACAGGTCCAAGAGGAGGTCGTGCTCGTTGGCCGCGTCGATGAGGAGGGCGTCGCCGGTGGCCCGGCACCGCACCACGTACACGTTGTTGTCGACGGGCCCCACCACCACCCGGTGAACCTCGACCGCCGTGTCCTCATAGTCGATGATCGTGCCGCTCATGACCGGCCCTCCCTCGCTCGGGCCACAGCGTACCGTGAGGTATTGACCCGCTGGTCAAGGTGTTCGTGGTCTGGTAGACAACGATGACCGCCGTCTCCGGGCCAGGAGACCAGCAAGGGGGCATGAGAGCCACATGAATTTCGCCTTCAGTGAGGAACAGGACGAGCTTCGCACCGCGGTGCATCGGTTCCTCGAGGACAAGTCGCCCGAGACCGAGGTCCGGCGACTGATGGAGACCACCGAGGGATACGACAAGGCGGTCTGGACCCAGATGGCTGATCAGCTCGGCCTTCAGTCCCTGACCATTCCTGAGGAGTTCGGGGGGTCGGGATTCAGCTATGTCGAGCTGATCGTCGTGCTCGAAGAGATGGGGGCTGCCCTGTTGTGCGCACCGTTCTTCTCCACCGTCGCCCTCGGAGCCAATGCCCTGCTCACGTCGGGAGACGACTCGGCCAAGGCAGACCTGCTCCCGGGAATCGCGTCGGGTGAGACCATCGCCACCCTGGCCTTCACCGAGGACAGCGGGAGATGGGATATCGAAGGCGTGACCTTGGAGGCGACATCCTCGGGCGACGGGTGGGTGCTGAACGGGCACAAGTCCTTCGTCCTCGACGGCCACGTGGCCGATCTGATCCTGGTCGTGGCCAGGACCAGCGCCGGCGTCAGCCTGTTCTCCGTGGCCGGTGAGGCCGAGGGGTTGACCCGGACCCCGCTGGCCACCATGGACCAGACCCGCAAGCAGGCCCGCCTGGAATTCTCGGGGACACCGGCCCGCCTGATCGGGACCGACGGTGGAGCCGAAGCAGGCTTGTCCAAGACCCTCGACCTGGCCGCGGTGGCCCTGGCCGCCGAGCAGGTGGGAGGGGCACAGCGTTGCCTGGACACCGCGGTGGAGTACGCCAAGACGCGGATCCAGTTCGGCCGGCCTATCGGCAGCTTCCAGGCCATCAAGCACAAGTGCGCCGACATGTTGCTCGAGGTGGAGTCGTCCAAATCAGCGGCCTATTACGCCGGCTGGGCTGCGGCCGAGGACTCCGACGAGCTGCCCGTGGTGGCCAGCCTGGCCAAGTCCTACTGCTCAGAGGCCTACTTCCATGCCGCGGCCGAGAACATCCAGATCCACGGCGGGATCGGCTTCACCTGGGAGCACCCCGCCCACCTGTACTTCAAGCGGGCCAAGTCGTCGGAGCTGCTCTTCGGGGACCCGGCGTACCATCGGGAGCTGCTGGCCCAGCGCATTGGCATCTGACGGGCCGGCCAGCCTCGTGAGGCGAGAAGGGGCGATACTGGGGCATGGCCTCGGGACACGGCACCAGCAATTGGTCGGATCCGCGGGCGTCGATGGAGGACCGGGATCGGTTCGTCAACCTGGTCCAGTACCACTACGCCCACGGCCGACTGTCGGCCGAGGACTTCGATGATCGGATCGATCGGATCCTGGCGGCAGAGACCCTGGGCGAGTTGTACACGATATGCAGCGATCTACCCTTCCCTCCCCCCGAGGCCCAGGCGCAACGCCGCCGGTTCCGCCGACGGTGATCCGGTGTCCCTTCGAACTGTCGTATCGTCTCCGGAATGACTGACGCTCGACGCACCCTCAGCTGGCTGTTGCTCGCCCTCGTCGCCGTGGTCACTGCGGGCGGGGCCTTCCTGGGCGTGTACTACTCGCCCTCACAGCCGGTGACCAGCTTGAAGCTGGCAGCCAAGAGCACCGGGGCGGCGACCAGCTACACCGAGGATCTGAAGCGGGTGTCGACCGCCAGCGGCGTCGCTCAGCTCCACCTGGTGTTGCAGGCCCCGGACCGGGCCATCGGCTTCGAGCAGGCCACGGGGCGCCAGCTGTACTTCGTGGTCATCAACAACACCGTGTACCAGACGGTGCCGACCAAGATCACCAATTCGGTGACCGTGCACCATTTCAGAGTTCAGCAGGCCAGCAACCCGCTCACCCAGCTCGATCCGTTGCCTTCGTACCTAGACCTGGTGAACCGGGCCAAGGCCATCCATCAGAACGGTGACGTGTACAGCTTCTCCCTGGCCACCAACACCGGGACGAAAGCGCAGCTCCACTACACGGTGACCGGCGACTACGTGTCCAAGATCGTCGTCGACATCGCCGGCTCGGCCACCACCATCAACGTCACCAAGATCAACTCGTCGCCCCCGATCGCGGCCCCGGCCAAGTCCTTGATCGTCAGCGGCACGTCGACCCCCACCACCCCGTAGTCATCATCGGGTGGCTCGGGCCACTCGCCCGACGCCGTTGGCAATCCGGAGTCGGCAATCCGGCAGGGTGTGGACCGCGCTCCCACTCAGCTTCGGGCCTCAGCCCGCTCGATGCCCTCGTCGATGGCCCGCCGCAGGTCGCGGGCGTGAGCGGCCGGGTCGGCGGCCTCGGTCAACCACCGGACCACGACGAAATGGCGTGCGCCCGCCTCGAGCATGGCACCAACGGTGTCGGGGGCCACACCTCCGGTGATCCACACCGGCCAGGGAGCACGGGCCACCGCTTCGCCGACGTAACCGAGCCCGGTCCCGGGACGGCCGGGCTTGGTCGGAGTGGCCGTGACGGGGCCGGCTGAGATGTAGTCGATCGGGGCCGGCGGCCCATCCGGACCCCCGACAGCCGTGTCGAGCTCTCGTGTCGCATGGGAGGACAGGCCCACCAGGGCATCGGGCCCGACCACCGATCGGGCGGCCACCGGGGCCATGTCGCCCTGGCCGACGTGCACGCCATCGGCTCCCATCTCGGCCACCAGGTCGGGACGATCGTTCAGGATGAAGGGCACGCCGTGGTCGGCGCACACGGCGCCGGCCAGTCGGCCCCGCTCGACCAGGGCGCGGTCGTCGAGCTCCTTTTCTCGCAGCTGCACGATGTCGACGCCACCGCTGATGCAGGCGGCCAGGAACGGTTCGAGGTCCGGCCGATCGGCGGTGCACAGGTAGAGGCGCCTGGTGTCGAGCTCCCACTGCGGCCTGATCCCGCTCACCGGGGGCTCACGGGCGCAACGGGGAGTGCTGGTTGTTCCGGCGTGGCCGGCTCAACCGTGGCCCGACGCCTTGGCGCTGGCCTTGGCCGGCGCCGCAGCCCCGGTTTTGGATGCTGTCTTGACCTTGGAGGTCGCCTTGACCTTCGCCTTGGGCGTGGAGACGGCCTTGGCCTTCGAGCTGGGAGCGGCCTTGGGCGTAGCTTTGGCCGTTGCTTTGGCGTCCGCCTTCATCTGCTGCTTGTACTGCCGCACCTTGCCCAGCGCCTCGCGGGAGTCGATGTCGGCCACGGACCGGAACGAACCGGGCTCGCCGAACGGCGACGAGGCCTCCTGCCAGCCCGGCGGACGGACGGCGAACTGCTTGCCCAGGAGGGCGACGAAGATGCGGGCCTTCTGCTCGCCGAAGCCGGGCAGGGCCTTGACGTTGGCCAACAGCTGGGCGCCGTCCTGAGCCGAGGTCCATACCGCGGCGGCATCACCGCCGTAGTTGTCGATCACGACTCGGCACAGCTCTTGCACCCGGCGGGCCATCGAGCCCGGGAACCGGTGTAGCGCCGGCGTGACACTGAAGATCGCAGCCAGCTCGTCGGGATCCATGGAGGCGACGGCACCGACGTCGAGCGTCCCTCCCAGGCGTTCCTTGAGGTCGGCCGGGGATTTGAAGGCGCGCTCCAAGGGGATCTGCTGGTCGAGCACCATCCCGATCAAGAGGGCCAAGGGATCCTCGGCCAGCAGCGTGTCGGCTACTTCGTCACCGGCCAACGCCAGTGAGCGAGGGCCCTTTCGTCTCGATGGGCTAGCCATGGACGAGATTCTGGCACGGGATACGGGTCAGCACGACCAGGGGTCAGCCGTGGACCCATCGATGCCGAACCGGGCGATGGCGTCAGCCACGACCTGGTCGGGAACCGCTCCCGACTCGGCCAGTCCGGCCAGGACGCTGACCACGATGTGGGCGGCATCCACCTCGAAGAACCGGCGGAGCGTGTCCCGGGTGTCCGAGCGCCCGAAGCCGTCGGTGCCGAGCGAGCTGAACGGCCGGGGCACCCAGCGGGCCACCTGATCGGGAACCGAGCGGATGAAGTCGGTGACCGCAACCACCGGGCCCGTCCCATCGGTCAGGGATTCGGTCACCAATGGCACCCGGCGGGTCGTGCCCGGGTGCAACCGGTTCCAGCGGTCCGCCGAGAGGGCGTCTTCCCGCAGCGCCTTGTAGGAGGTCACCGACCAAGTGTCGGCGCTCACCCCCCAATCGGCGGCCAGGAGGTCACGGGCCTCTATGGCCGCCTTCCAGGCCGAGCCGGAGAAGAGGATGGTGGCGCGATGGCCGCCATCGACCTCGGGTGCCTCGGTGAACCGGTACAGGCCCTGGATGATCCCTTGCCGGACCCGTTCGGCATCACCCGTCTCGGTGGGGAGGGCGGGCATCGGGTAGTTCTCGTTGTACAGGGT
>DATMMO010000233.1:0-4163 GCA_035569695.1 Acidimicrobiales bacterium
CCAGCATCAACGGGACCGCGGCCACGGCCAGCACCCGCCGCCACTGCCGGCGCATCACGACGATCACGACGACCAGAGCCACCAGCATCCACTCGATCTGGTACGTGCTGTTGAGCAGGACGATGGCTGCGTAGGCCCCGAAGAAGCCGAGACCGGGCCGGACTCGGCCGGACCGCAGATACCGGATGAGGCACCACGCGCCGAACACCCCCAGGGCAGCGGTGGGGTAGGCATAGTCGAGCCAGTTCTCGAACAAGAGATAGGCCGGCGATGCCACCACCCCCACCAGGGTGACGACCATCGCCGCCACGAGGGGGACCCGCAACTCCACCAACAGCCCGTAAGTGCAGAGCACGATGACCAGGCCCAAAGCCAGTGCGCTGGTCACCTCGATGGGCTGCTGCAGCCCTCTGGGGACCTTCTCGAGGAAGCCGGCGTACAAGTTGAACAGTGGCGGCTGGCTATTGAGGTGCCAGACGCTGCCGATCAGATCGTGTTTCAACAGGCCGATGTCCAGCAGCTGCCACTTGTCGGTGAGGAACCTTCCGTCCAGGAAGTTGCCGTCGAATCGGACCCCGGCGGCCGCGGCGATGACGCGAGACAAGGCGAAGGCACCGATCAGCACCGCCACCGGCCACTGTGCCCGCCGGCCACCAAGCCACGCTTGCAGTCCCCTCCCGGTGCCGGCAGCCACGGGAGGCACTGTAGCGATCAATCTCTCCCGATCAGCGCCCGGCACCCGGAGCCGGCTCGGTGGACAGAGTGGTGGCGTCGATCACACACGTGGCGGCCGCACCCGGGTTGGTCCGAGCCTGGGCCGTGGCCGCGCAGGCGGTCACCGCGCCGGTCGGCGGCATCGAGGCCACCACCAGTCCGGGTGGGACAGGCCAGACCCACGAACCCAGCTGTTCGATCGGAGCCTGATGGAGGGCGGCGGTGAAGTAGGCGACGGCCAGCGGGATCGATCGCCCATGGATGGACGCCGGCGTACCGGCCTCCGACGGGGCCACGATCTTGGTCACCCCCCAGTCATGCAGTGCCTGACGAAGATCGTGCAACTGGGTCGGCGTGCCGGTGGGCAGGGGGAGGAACCCGTAAGAGAGGGTGGACAGGTCGATGGCGGCCTGGGCGTCCACCCGCTGGGACGGTGTCGGGTGGCTGGGTGGGGCGGGGGTGATGCCGCCCCCGCCGACCAGGGAGAACCGGAGTCCGGCGACGGCCTGCCAGGTCATGGGGGCCTGGAGCCCCGACGAGGCGTAGGGGTAGGTGAGCACCACCTGGCCGGGAGGCAGTCTCGTTCCCGCGGTGGTGAACCAGGTGGGTACGGCCACGGAGCGGGTGGCGAGAGGGAGGTCGTACTGCCAGGCAATGGGGACGATGGCCACGAGGGCCAGGACTACGGCCACCACCGTTCCCACGCCGGGTATCCGGTGGCGGAGTCCTGCGGACGGCCCGGATGGCGCGGGGGCCTGCACCGACGCATGACGCCCGTGACCCGGCAACGTCCAGCCTGATCGGTGGGCCCGATCCATGATGATCCCCAGCATGGCTGCGGCGAACAAGTCAGCGATGCTCGAGATGCGCTCGGGAGCCACGTTGTCCACGATCGGCACGTGCTGGAACAGCCACCAGGGCCCGTGCCCGGCGCCGAGCGACAGGGCGTCGAGGATGACCAGCATCACTGCGCAGAACCACAGCCGAAGGTCGCGGCAGAAGAGGATCAGCCCGACCACCAACGCGACGGTCATGCCGATGCCCAGGTAACCCATCAGAAGGGGATGGCTCCCGAAGTAGCCGTACGATTCGAGCACAGCGTTCGGGCCCCGGTCGTGGGGTCCGGGAGGCAGAAACAGGGTGGCCCACCTGTTCCCGAAGTACGGGATGTCAGGGAACACCTGCTGGGGCAACGAGCGCGGGCCGGACGTGGCGTACCAGGCGGGGTAGGCCAGCAACACACCGGCGCTCACTCCCGCCGTGACCATACCGGTCACCGCGTGGCGCCATCTCGTCCGCAGGGCTTGGCCGTCGCCGACTGCTGTCGCCGCGATCACGACCACGACCCCCAAAGCGGCGCTGAGGGCGCACATGGTCAGCACCTCGGAACTGATGAAGAACTGCACGGTAGCCAGTCCGCCCAGGGCCAGGCCCCAGGCCCAGGCCCGTCCCCGCTGACGCACCAGGAGCTCGTAGAGACAGAGGAACAAGAGAGGCGGCACCACCAAGGTGGCGGTGTCGACATGCTCGAGATTGAGGCTCTCCATCACGAATGGCGAGAACCCGTAGACAAGGCCTGCGGCAAAGGCCGCCGGTTCCCAGGTGGTCCACCGACGGACCAGGGCACGAGCGCTGAGCGCACTGGCCACCGGCGCCAGCGTGGCCGCCACGTTCAACGAGGCCACCGGGCCGAACAGCCAGGTCACCGGGGACAGCGGGAGGCTCAGGGCTAGCACGCTGGTGTTGGCGGGAAGGTTGATGCCGTTGGGGTGGAGGAGCTTGGTGGTGAAGAACAGGCCCTGGGCATGGGTGAGGGCGTACGCAGGCCAGGCCATGAACCAGGTGAACAAGGACGTGTCGCCACACCCGCAGCTGGCCGTGGACGTGGGATGCCCGAACCACACCCCCGACCAGACGGCGATGGCGGCCACCAGGTAGGCGGCGGTGGCCACGCCGTGGATGGCCCAGCGGCGTCGACTGTTGTGGCTGGCCATTGCGGAAATCTAGTGCTGTAACCGGCAACATTCGCCCTCTAGGGCGGACCTGGCGATTCCTCGATCAGGCCGCCGAAGCGACGATCGAGCGACTCCCCGAGGCACTCGGGGCGGGCCACAGCAGGCCAGGGACCCACGACAGCTCGATGGCGGTCCATCTTGACTCGTCGTGGATCACGCCGGGTCCGTCCGGGCAGATGCCGGCCGCCCTCGACGGTGCATGATCTCCAACCCAGCTGGGTCAAAGGATTCTCCGCCTGGTGGAGCCGCCGTGGGGCGCCTCGATCGGGCTCGGGTGGACTACCGTTGGCCATTCGCTCAACAGGAGCCGATGGCGGTACCGGGGGAAACGGACCGGCATCGCAGGTCACCACCATGGCGAACGACGACTCGAGGACACCGGACGCGCAAGGGGGGAGCAGGGACACCCGAGGGACGACGCCCTCACGACCGGTGGACCTGTATCAGATGCTGATGCCATGGCACCGAGATGCTGAAGCCAACGACACACCTGCGGCACGAGGTCGGTGGTGGTGACTGACCGGGTAACCGACTCATCCGGTGCGACCACGCCCGTGTCTCGGGCCCGGAGGTCGGCCACCGGCAAGGACCGAATCAATGCCCTGGACGGGCTCCGGGCCGTGTCCCTCTTGATCCTCATGGGCTACCACTTCGGGGTGGGCTGGTTGCAGGGCGGCTTCTTCGGGCTCGACATCTTCTACGTGCTGTCGGGCTACCTGATCACCGGGCTACTCCTGAGCGAGTACCGCAAGCGGGACCGGATCAAGCTCTCCGCCTTCTGGGTCCGGCGCGCCCGCCGCCTGCTGCCAGCACTGGTCATCGTGCTGGTGGTGGTCACCCTCATGGTCCGGTTGGCCGAGCCCGTGGGCATGTTCCCCGACTTCCGGATCAGCGCGCTGTCGGCCCTGTTCTACTTCTCCAATTGGTGGCAGATCGCCGCCAGCAATAACTACTTCGCCACCGTCGGACCCGTCTATCCACTCGCCCACACCTGGTCGCTGGCAGTGGAGGAACAGTTCTACCTGATCTGGCCGTTGGTGGTCGTGGCGGTGATGCACCTCTCCCGCACGTTCGTCCGTGGCATCAGGGTCCTCCTGATCCTCTCACTGGTCGGGGCGGCGGCATCGGCCTTCGAGATGGCCCACCTCTACAGCCCCACAGCCAACCTCACCCGGCTGTACTTCGGCACCGACACCCACGCCCAGCCCATCCTCATCGGCGCCGTGATGGCCTGTTCCATGACCATGATCGAGATGCGACGGGGCCGCGATGGGATGGCGCCCATCGCCCGCTCGGCTCCAGCCCGCTGGTGCTTGACCGCACTGGCCCTGGCCGGGTTGGCGGGAACCTTCACCCTGACCTACGCGTTCGTCGGCACCTCGGCCTTCGACTACCGGGGTGGGTTCGCCCTGTCGGGACTGTCCGCCGCCGCCA
>DATMMO010000234.1:0-4911 GCA_035569695.1 Acidimicrobiales bacterium
GATGGTGAGGTCGGCCACCACGTGGCGATGGGGCACCCGCACCGTCACCCGGTGCTGGCCCGGGGTCACGGCGAAATTCTTGACCTCGCCCGACTTGATGCCTCCGACGGCCTCGTCGTCCAGTCCCACTTGGTACGTCCCCAAACCACCAACCGTCCTGGTCGCCACCCGGGCCAGGCGGACCGTGGCCGTTCTGCCTCCGCCGCGATCCGAGTGGTGGGTGATGGCCACTGATCGACGGTACCGCTCCCCTGCTCGCGGGGAAAGGGAGTTGGACAGATCTCATACCCACCGGACCACGGAGTAGCCACAACGGCGACGGCCAACGGGTCGACAACCAGTCGACAACCCTGGCACCGGACCACAGCGCCGCCGCCTCAACTGTGCCAGGGTGTCCCACTATGCCGCTCGACCATCTCGACCCAGCGGCGTCGGGGCCGGGAGGGCAGTAATGGTCCTCGATCTCATCCTGATCGGCGTGGCCATCACCCTCGAGCCGATCCCGATCACCACGTTCATTCTCATCCTGTCGGCCGAGCGCGGCATCATCAAGGGCCTGGTCTTCGTGCTCACGTGGCTCGGATCGCTGGTGCTGATCGTCGCCGCCGTGGAACTGGCCACCGGGGGCAATCCCCCGCAGTCGAACTCGGCCCCTTCGACTGCGGGCCTGGCCATCAAGCTGGCGGTGGGCATCCTTTTGATCCTGGTGGGCATTCGTCAGCATCGCCGAAGGGGAAGGCCCAAAAAGCCTCCCACCTGGATGAAGAAACTGGACCACCTGTCGCTGTGGACGGTGGCCGGGCTTTCCTTCTTCGTCCAGCCGTGGCCGCTGGTGGCGGCAGGGGCGGCCACCGTCGTCGCCGCCCACTTGTCGACCGTGTCGGACTACCTGACGCTGGTCCTCTTCTGCCTGCTCAGCTCGGCATCGCTTCTTACCATGGAGCTCTACGCCACCTTGGCTCCCGCGGCGGCGCAGCGGCGTTTCGAGGCCCTGCGAACCTGGATCGACACGCACCGCAACCAGGTGATCGTGGTGCTCTCCTTGCTCATCGGCCTCTGGCTCATGGCCAAGAGCCTCTACCAGCTCAGCTGAACCGGGATCGACAAGTAACGGAGAACGTCGAGGACTCGGGTGCGAGCCCTCGCCGCTCAGCCCCCAGCTTCGGATGTTCGAGCGACGAGTTCAGCCAGGTTCTCGACTGACTGCTCCATCATCGCCACGGGCACGATGGGAAAATGAGGGAGGGCCTTCTCCGGGACGTTGGTCCAATCGCAGTAGTTCGTCACCTCGGTCTCATCGGCGCTCACCGCCCGCATCTCCCAGCCATAGACGTGGCCGTAGGGGCCCCGTTCGGCCGAACCGACATTCCATTCGAGCAGGGCGTCAGGGACGATCCTGGTCACCGTGTTCAGCGACTTGTACTTCCCCATGTCCACGTCACCCAGCGGCTCGCGGTCCATGTCCATCTCGAAGGTGTCGCCCACTGCTTCGACCCGGCTCGCACCCGGCGCCGCCTCGAGCATGCCCGAGCCGTCGATCTCCACTTGCATGTGGGGGTCGGTGACGATCCGAAAGACCGTGGCCGGAGGGGCCTTGACGATGCGGCTGACGGCAATGCGATAGGCGTCTGACACGGTGGTCCTCCCCCTGCGTGGATGCACTGACCTTAGCCAGTCCGGCCGCCCGCGTCCCCCTCTGCGACACCAGATCGACAATGGCGCTCAGCTGGCCTAGGCCTCGTCGATGGTCCGCCATTCGAACTTGGTCCCGATGGTGGTGTCGACATCGATGGCCTCCTCGCGCAACGCCGTCACCGCCGACCCCGGTACTCCTTAGCTGGTCCTTCTTTCGTCAATGGCGTTCCGCTGGTGGCATGACGGCGTCGGGTCAGTCGGTGGGCCAGCGAACGCTGTCCATCCTTCCGGCCAGGGCCGCGGCGTCTTCGGGACGGATGGCCTCCGACGCCGCCAGGTCATCCACCGCCATCTGCCACCGGGCGGCGAAGATTCCACGCGATGGGTACATCACCTTGAGCTCGTCATCGGCAAAGGGTCGGGCCGCACCGAAAAGCGGTGGCAGTCCGGTGCCCACGGCCATGCCGCGGTACTCGGCCACGGGCGCCTCCAGCTCGGGAAGGCGGATGCCGCCGACGGCATTCCCGTGGGCGTCGCGCCGGATCCTCGGTGGGCGCCCCGGGTCGACGGCGATACGGGGAAACGACGGGGCAGGCCGACCTTCGACCACCCATCGACGGACGTGCCGTATGGCCGACTCGGCTACGGGCTTGAACCGCAGCGTGTTCGGCTCCCAGCCGCGGCCATGAGGGAGATCGAGCCTCCGGGTGACCCCGTGAGGCGTGCCGGCCACCTCCCAGTAGCGGATCCACTCGGAGTCGACCGCCCCGGTGACATGGACGGCGAGCGTCTCGAACTCGCTGTTCACGACGATGACGGGCACGTCGAGATCCTCCCGGATGATCGTCCTGCCGCCCCCGTAGGAGATCGGTCCGTCCATCAGGTTGGGCGCCCGCCCTTCCCAGACAGACAGCGCGTAGCCGTCGACTACCCGATGCCGGTGGTGCAGCCCATTGGCGTAGGCGACCAGGCGCATGGCCGACTGCGATCCGCCGACGGCAATGACGTGTTGGACGTCGAGTCCACCCAGGGGATCGATGGCCGTCGACCGTCCTGGGCCCACGACCCGGGCGGCATCGGCGAAGATATCGAACGATCCCGGATCTCCAGGGTGCCGCAGCGTGCCGTAGCGCTCGGGATCCTCGTCCACCAGGCCCTTGGCATTGGCTCTGGCCCCACGGCCCATCCCCACCGGGGATCCGAACAGCCCCACCTCCTGGGCGCTGACCCCGACCCAGGCATAGCCCTGGTAGAGCTCGCCGTCGCTTGGGGCCCAGGACTCGTGCCCGGCCGACACGTTCTGCCAGTTGAGCAACACCGTGTGATTGAACAGTGTCGGATCTGTCGGTCGAATCACCAGCAGGCGGGTGCGGTAGGGGGCTGTGCCCAGCTCCTCCACTTCGATCGGGGCCGCCGGGTCGTCGGTCGATTGCTGGTAGCACGCGGCAACACCGTTCAGCTGGTACTCCTCGACCCGGTAGCCAAACGCCGCCGGGTCCACTCGGGGTGCGCCCCAGGGTGGGCGCGACCCGTTCACCGGGCCCACGACGTCGGGGTGCACTCGGTCGCCCACCATCACCGGTTGCCGTCACCCTGCAAATGGTTCGAAGCGGGACGGGACCCGCCGGGCATGCCCCGAGCCATCGCCTTCGGCCCAGGCTCGGTTCTCTCGTCCTCGGCGGCATGGACCACGATGGAAAAGCTTAGATGTGCCCCTGTTCGACCGCCGGTACGAGAACGGTGGGGTTCGGTGCGTCGTCGGGGGCCGATCGGCCTCGGGTGCCGTGAACATCCGTACTAATTTCGTATCGAACCACATGGACCAACCATCGATGACCGGGGGCCAACATGGAACAGCCAACCAAGCTGACCTGCTTCGATACCGCCGAGCTGCCGGGCTACACCATCGTCGACCTGGCCGGGGACGGCCCGCAGGCCCAGGAGATGATCGAGCTGTTCGGGCGCGACCTCGTCACCAAGACCATCCTCCAGTCGCCGGAGCTGTCGGTGTTCCACGAGAAGGCCAAGCCGGGCGAACGGGTGAAGCCGCACCGCCACGGCACCCTGCAGGTCGACTACGTGCTCAGCGGTGAGCTGATCTTCGGCAACCAGCGGGTCGGCGCGGGCATGGGGTACGTGATCCCCGACACCCTGTACTCGTGGCGGGCCGGTGACGAGGGCGCCGAGTGGATCGAGATCCACGCCGGCGAGGTCGGTATCTTCACCGAGCGCAAGGACTCGTAGCAGGCAGGAGAGCCTGATGCGCTGGGAGGCAGGCATCAGGATGCTTTGTCAATCAGTCGTCGGACTCGCTGACGCCTGCTTGTCCCAGCCATGGAAGGCCGAGAGGTCGCCCGCGTTCCAAGCCTCACGCAGCCCTGGAGCGCTAAGGTCCCAGTCGGAGCGAATCTCGCGGAACACATCTCGCAAGTCGTGCCGGAGATCGTCGACCGACGGGCGCCCCCAGAACCAGTAGCCGTTGTAGATGCTGTGGACGATGAGTCCCGGCTTGAGCACCAGCGTGTACGGGATCATCGGGTCGTTCTCGGGGTCGGTGTACTCCTGGATGTCCAGGTCCTTTTGGATGATGCGCCCCGGATCGGAGAGGAAGGTCCACTGGGCGCCGACCGAAGCACGGAATTCCTGCAGTGTGTGATGAGGGTCCGTCGCGATGGTGACGACCTGGGTGTAGCCGACGGCGATCTGTGGATAGAACGCGGCGAGCTGGAGGTGCTGCTGGTGCTCCTTCGGGCAGTAGTGGCCGCGCGCCAACGTCAGAATCAGCGGATCGTCACCCTGCAACTCGCTGAGCCTCCGGGGGGTGTCCGTATGATCGGGCAGCTCGTAATCAGGGAACGTGCCGCCAGGTGCGATGTCGGAGCGCATGCTGGAGCCTTTCGCTAGTCAGAGACACTGCTCATGTCGGGAGCTCCTGGCCGGCGCGCTCGCGCACCATATAGAGCGCGTACCAATCCGGCCAGTCGGGGTCAGCCTCGCCCGTTCGCTGCTCATGTTGCCCATGGGCCTCGGCCGCCCGCCTGAGGGCACTGGCGAGATCGCTCACCGACTCGTACGTCGTGTCCACCGGCTCTCCCCTCAGCGGCCAGGAAGCCGCGTCTTGATCTCTTGCAACAGCCAACCGTTGCCGTCCGGATCGCTGAAGGCGGCGAACGAGCCGTAGTCGGCATGTTCTGGGGCCGGACCGCCCAGGCGCCCCTCAGTCCCGGCGTGGTGGAAGACCCCGGTCACGTCGTGGAATGTTTCGCTCACGTCGAT
>DATMMO010000235.1:0-8460 GCA_035569695.1 Acidimicrobiales bacterium
GGGGTGAGCATCAGCCCGGCGTAGAGCACCCCCCGGTAGTCGATCCCCCGGGCCCGCAGGACGGCGACCAGCGGCGCCACCGCCTGGTCGACCAGGTGGTCCACCAGGGCATCGTCGACGAAGGGCACCGGCGAGTAGGCACCCATGCCCCCGGTGTTGGGGCCGGTGTCGCCATCGCCCACCCGCTTGAAGTCCTGCGACGGAGCCAACGGGGCCAGGCGCTCTCCATCGCACAGGACCAGCAGCGAGCACTCCTCGCCAGTGAGCCCCTCCTCGATGACAATCGACCGACCGGCGTCGCCGAAGGCCGCACCGGACAACTTGGCCTCGATGTCGGCCTCGGCCTCGGCCAACGAGTCGGTGACCAGGACCCCCTTGCCCGCCGCCAACCCGTCGGTCTTGACCACCCACGGTCCGGGCAGGGAACGGAGGAACGCCTTGGCCTCACCGGCGTCGTCGAAGGTGCCGAACCGGGCGGTGGGCACGCCGGCCTCGTCGAGCAGCATCTTCATGAACGCCTTGGAGCCCTCCAGCCGGGCCCCATCGGCGCCCGGTCCGAACACCAGCTTTCCCTGGGCCCGGAGGCCGTCGGCCAGGCCGGCGACCAGGGGCGCCTCGGGCCCGATGACGAACAGGTCGGCGTCGATGGCCTCGGGCTCGGTGGACACGCTGGTCAACGTGTGGCCCTGGGGTGTGGTGCCGGCGATGCCAGGGTTGCCCGGGGTCACCACCACATCGGCGGTACGGCCCAGCACCTGGGCCAGGGCGTGCTCACGGCCGCCGGAGCCGACGACGCAGACGATCATGGGGTGCGGGGGATCATGCGGCGAAGCGTACGAACTGCTCGCGGCCGGGACCCACGCCGACCAGGCGGACCGGCGCGCCGATCTGCTCGGCCAGGAAGCTGACGTAGTCCCTGGCCGCCTGGGGAAGGTCGGCCAGCTCGGTGGCAGCCGACAGGTCGGTCTTCCAGCCCGGCAGCTCCTCGTAGACCGGCGTGACCTGGTGGAGCACCGACTGATGGTACGGCGGGTGGGTGAAACGCTCGCCGTTGGCCTCGTAGGCCACGCATACCTTGACCGTGTCGAAGGTGTCGAGCACGTCGAGCTTGGTCAGGGCCACCTCGGACAGCGAGTTGAGCCGGACCGACTGGCGCATCATGACCGCGTCGAACCAGCCCGGCCGACGCCGGCGACCGGTGTTGACCCCGTATTCGTGACCCAGGTCGACCAGCGTGTCGCCGATCTCATTGGTCAGCTCGGTGGGGAAGGGCCCGCTGCCCACCCGGGTCACATAGGCCTTGGCGATGCCGATCACCTCGTCGATGTAGCGAGGGCCGACGCCCGCGCCCGTGCAGGCCCCGCCGGCCACCGGATTGGAGGAGGTCACGAAGGGATAGGTGCCGTGGTCGAGATCGAGGAAGGTGGCCTGGGCCCCCTCGAGCAGCACGTTGGCCCCCCGTTCCAGGGCGTCGTGGACCACACCCACGGTGTCGGCCACCATGGGGGCCACCCGGGGGGCCAGCTCGTCGAGGTAGAGGGCGGTGATGTCGTCGGCCGACAGGGGCAGCCGGTTGTACACCTTGGCCAAGACGGCGTTCTTCTCCTTCAGCACCACGTCGAGCTTCTGGCGGAAGATCTTGGGGTCGAGCAGGTCCTGGACCCGCAGGCCCACCCGGGAGGACTTGTCGGCGTAGGCCGGGCCGATCCCCCGCTTGGTCGTGCCCAGGCTGTTCTTCCCCAGGTAGCGCTCGGTGAGCCGATCGAGCTCGTGGTGGTAGGGCATGATCAGGTGGGCGTTGCCGCTGACCAGGAGCTTCCCCGTGTCGACGCCCTTGGCCGCCAGCGTGTCCACCTCGGCCAGCAGCACGGTGGGGTCGACGACCACGCCGTTGCCGATCACCGGAGTGATGTGGTCGTAGAGGATCCCGCTCGGGACCAGCTGTAGGGCGAACGTCTCGCCGTCGACCACGATGGTGTGCCCGGCATTGTGGCCGCCCTGATAGCGGACGACCACCTCCATCTCCTTGGCGAGCAAGTCGGTGAGCTTGCCCTTCCCTTCGTCGCCCCATTGGGTCCCGACGACCACGGTTGCGGGCACGCGTCACTCCTCCGTTGCGGAAAGCGGATTACGCACCAGTGTAACCCGCAAGCGGGCAGTTCAGCGCCCCTGATGTGGACTCATGGCTGCGCCGCTGGCGACCCCTCTGGGTGACAAGACGACCCACACCGTCGGGGACGGATCTACATTGGAGCCATGGTTGGACTCCTGTTCGTCCGGACCACGACCACCCTGGTCGTGTTCGGCGTCATCATCGCCGCCCTGAACTTCCGGAACACCGACGTGTTCCGCCGGGCCACCGGGGTCAGCCCCTGGCACATCCCCCCCATCTACTGGGCCCTGGCCAGCGTGTTCGTGTCCGTCATCATCACCGTGCTCACCCTGGTGGCCATGCGCACCACCAAGGTGCCCGGCCCGGGCAAGACCATGACCCGCACCCGCTACGGCTTTCGTGGCTCGATGTTCGGGTCGGTGCCCCGGGCGCCCGACCAGTTGGAATCCCTGCCCAACCCGGCCCGGCCGTTCCCCGCGGCGGCCGATCCCCGGCCGGGCTCGCCCGCCGTCGCTCCGGCCGGCTGGCACGTCGATCCCTCGGGTCGGCACCACTACCGGTTCTGGAACGGCTACCAGTGGACCGAGCACGTGGCCACCGACGGCGTGTCCACCACCGACGTTCCCGCCTGACCAAGCGGCGTCGGTAGCCGGCGGGCCCGGTCGGATCAGCTCCCCGGTCAGGTGAGGACGATCTCGCCGTCGTTGGCATCCACGGTCACCGTCGAGCCCTCGGGGTAGCGCCCCTCCAGGAGAGCGAGGGCCAGCGGGTCCTCCACCTGGCGCTGGATCACCCGGCGCAGCGGCCGAGCCCCGAAGTCAGGATCGAATCCGGTCCGAGCCAGCCAGGCGTCAGCGGCGGCGGTGACGTCCAACGTGAGCCGGCGCTCGGCCAGGCGTTGGCGCAGCCGCCCGAGCTGGATGGACACGATCCGCTCCAGGTCGGCCTCGGTGAGGGAGTGGAAGCGAACGATCTCGTCGATCCGGTTCACGAACTCGGGCTTGAAGTACTCCGAGGGCTCGCCGGCCAGGTTCGAGGTCATGATCAGCACGGCGTTGGTGAAGTCCACCGTCCGGCCCTGACCGTCGGTCAACCGCCCGTCCTCCAGTACCTGGAGGAGGAGGTTGAACACGTCGGGATGGGCCTTCTCGATCTCGTCGAGCAGGATGACGGCATAGGGCCGGCGGCGCACCGCTTCGGTGAGCTGACCGCCCTCCTCGTAGCCCACATAGCCGGGAGGGGCGCCGACCAGCCGGGACACGTTATGTCGCTCCTGGTACTCGCTCATGTCGATGCGCACCATGGCCTTGGCGTCGTCGAACAGGAAGTCGGCCAGGGCCCGGGCCAGCTCGGTCTTACCCACGCCGGTGGGCCCCAGGAACAGAAAAGAGCCGATGGGCCGGTTGGGATCGGACAGCCCGGCCCGGTTCCGCCGGATGGCGTTGGCCACGGCCGAGACCGCCTCGTCCTGGCCCACCACCCGGGCGTGGAGGGCATCCTCCATGCGGATCAGCTTCTCGACCTCGCCCTCGAGCAGCCGCGTCACGGGTACGCCCGTGGCCCGGCTCACCACCTCGGCCACGTCCTCGGCGTCCACCTCTTCTTTGAGGAAGCGCTGCTCGGCCTGGAGGGCGTTCAGGGCCTCGGTGGCTTCCTCCACCTGTCGCTCCAGCTCGGGGAGCTGCCCGTAGGTGATCTCGGAGGACGCGGCCAGGTTGCCGTCGCGGGCCAGGCGCTCGGCCTCGCCCCGCTTGTTCTCGAGCTCGGTCTTGCGCTCCTGGATGGCGGAGATGGCCTCCTTTTCCGCCTGCCAGTGGGCGGTCATGGCATCGGAGGTCTCTTTCAGGTTGGCCAGCTCCTCGTCCAGACGAGCCAGCCGCTCGGCCGAGGCCTCGTCGGTCTCCTTGGCCAGGGCCATGCGCTCGATCTCCAACTGGCGCATGCGCCGGCTGACCACGTCGAGCTCGGTGGGCATGGAGTCGATCTCGATGCGCAGCCGGCTGGCCGCCTCGTCCATCAGGTCGATGGCCTTGTCGGGCAGGAACCGACCGGTGACGTAGCGATCGGAGAGGACCGCCGCCGCGACCAGGGCGGCGTCTTGGATGCGCACCCCGTGGTGAACCTCGTAGCGCTCCTTCAGCCCCCGCAGGATGGCGATGGTGTCGGCCACCGACGGCTCGCCCACGAACACCTGCTGGAAGCGGCGCTCCAGGGCCGCGTCCTTCTCGATGTACTGGCGGTACTCGTCCAACGTGGTGGCGCCGATGAGCCGGAGCTCGCCCCGGGCCAGCATGGGCTTGATCATGTTGCCGGCGTCCATGGCCCCCTCGGCCCCGCCGCCGGCCCCGACGATGGTGTGCAGCTCGTCGATGAAGGTGATGATCTCGCCCTCGGCGTCGGTGATCTCCTTCAGGACCGCCTTCAACCGCTCCTCGAACTCGCCCCGGTACTTGGCCCCCGCCACCATGGCCGACAGGTCGAGGGCGATGAGCCGCTTGCCCTTCAAGCCCTCGGGCACGTCGCCTTCCACGATGCGCTGGGCCAGCCCCTCGACGATGGCCGTCTTGCCCACGCCGGGCTCGCCGATGAGCACCGGATTGTTCTTGGTCCGCCGCGACAGCACCTGGATGACCCGGCGGACCTCCTCGTCCCGGCCAATGACCGGGTCCATCTTCCCCTGTTGGGCCAGTTCGGTGAGATCGCGCCCGTACTGCTCCAGGGCCTGGAAGGTCTCTTCGGGGTTCTGGGACGTGACCCGGTGGCTGCCCCGCACATCGCGCAGCGCGGTGAGGAGCTCGTCCCTGGTCACCCCCAACCGGTCGGCCATGGCCAACAGGAGGTGCTCGACCGAGAGGTACTCGTCCCCCATGTCGGTGCGGAGGCCGTCGGCCGTGGTGATCACGTCGCGCACGGCGGCGTTCAGGCGCGGCTCGTCACCGCCATAGGCCTTGGGCGCCCGGGCCAGCTCGCCATCGAGGCGGGTCCGGAGCACGGCCGGCTCCACCCCGACCCGGGCCAGGAGGGGCGAGGCGATGCCGTCGGCCTGGTCGAGCAGGGCGATGAGGATGTGGTCGGGCGTGACCTCGGCGTGGTGCTCGGTCCGGGCCCGCTCCAGGGCGGCGGCCACCGCTTCTTGGGTCTTCAGCGTCCATCGGTCGGGGCTGATGCTCATCGGGAACCTCCTCCGCGGTTCTGGTATCTGGTGGGAACGGGTGCATGGGAGACCGGCACCAGATCCCGTCGGTAGAGCTGATGGGTGCGGGCTACCGCCTCGCGGGCCTCGGCCCGGAGCAGGTCGATCTCGCCGTGGAGCCGGGCCACCTCGGTCTCGAGCTCCATCACCCGCCGGACTCCTTCCAAGTTGAGTCCCGACTCGGTGAGCTCGTGGATGTGGCGCAACCGGGCCAGGTCCCGCTCGCTGAACCGGCGGCTGCCGCCGGCGGTACGGCTCGGGTCGAGGAGGCCCTTGCGCTCGTAGACGCGCAGGGTCTGGGGGTGGACCCCGGCCAGCTCGGCCGCCACCGAGATGACATAGACCGCCCGCGAGTGTGCATCGTCAGCCATCTCACACCCCCAGGTAGTCACGGGGCGAGTCATCGGACGCCGCGGCCAGCGCCTCGACCGCCGCTCGTTGCTCATCGCTCAAGGACTTGGGCACGGAGACGTCCACGGTGACCAAGAGACCGCCGGCCGCGCTCTTCTTGCCGGCCGGGACCCCGCGGCCCTTGACCCGGAAGGTCTGGCCCGACGACGTTCCCGCCGGGACCCGCAACGTCACCGGGTCGGTGAGGGTGGGAACCGTGACCGTGGTGCCCAGTGCCGCTTCGGGATAGGTGACGGGCACGGTGATGGTCAGGTTGCGACCCTTCCGACCGAACAGCGCGTGCCGGCCCACCCGGACCACCACGTAGAGGTCGCCGCTGGGCGCGTTGCCGCGACCGGCCGCCCCCTTGCCCTTCACCCGGATGCGCTGGCCGTCGGCCACCCCGCCGGGAATCCGCACCTTCACCTCGCGGTCGCGGTGCTCCACGCCGGTCCCCTGGCAGGTCGGACAAGGCGTGGTCACCACGGTGCCGCGGCCGCCGCACTGCGGGCAGATCTGGCTCAGCGAGAACAGGCCCTGGTCGTCTTGGAGCGTGCCCGTCCCGCCGCAGCGGGGGCACGTCTCGGGGTGGGTCCCCGGGGCGGCGCCCGATCCCCCACAGGTGTGGCACCGGGCGTCGGTGGTCAGATGCACACCGGTGGTCACCCCGTTGATGGCATCCTCGAAGGACAGGTGCAGCTCGGTCTCGACGTCTGCGCCCCGCTGGGGGGCGGTGGCCGCGCCCCGGCCGCGCCGGTTCCGGCCCCCGAACAACCCGCCGAACAGGTCGCCCAGGTCGCCCATGTCCTCGACCCGGTAACTGGCCCCGCCCGGGGCCGAGCCGCCGAACCCACCGGGAAACCCGCCGGCGCTGCCGACGGGGCCCATGGTCCGCACCTCGTCGTACTCCTTGCGCCGGGCCGCGTCACCGAGGACGTCGTAGGCCGCGCTGATCTCCTTGAACTGCTCCTCGTGACCGGGGTTGGTATCGGGGTGGTGCTTCTTGGCCAGTTTCCGGTACGCGCTCGTAATCTCCTTGGCCGTCGCCGAATCGGAGACGCCCAAGGTTTTGTAGTAGTCGTTCTCGAACCATTCGCGTTGCGGAGCCACCGTGGTCTGCCCTCAGTCCCTTTCCGTCAAATAAAGCCGGCCCGTCGTTCAGCTGCGCACCAGGACCATGGCCGGCCGAACCACCGTGCCGCGCCAGCGGTATCCCGGTCGCATCACCTGAGCCACCGTCGGTCCCTGCTCGTCGGGCTCGTCCTCATCGGCCGGGACATTGCCCACCGCCTCGTGGGCGTTGGGATCGAAGGGGTCGCCGACCGGGTCGACCCGCTCGAGGCCCTCCTTGGCCAGGACATCGTTCAACAACGCCGACGCCTGGACCAGGGCCTTGCCCTCTTCGGAGTCCCCGTCGCCCAGGTGCTCTGCGGCCAGGTCCAAGACATCGAGGACGGGCAGCAGCTTGTCCACCAGTGACACCGCGGCCCGCTCGACCTGTTCCACCTGCTGCTTGGACACCCGCTTCCGGTAGTTCTCGAACTCGGCCTGGAGGCGGCGGAGCGCGTCGAGATATTCGTCGCGCTCCGCCCTCGCCGCCGCGACCGGGTCCTCATCGACCACGATCACCTCGGCCACGTCCTCACCTTCGGGCACTGCCTGTTCTGACGGCCAGTCAGCAAAGGCGGCCGGGTCACCGGCGGCGCCGGGGGTATCGGCCGGATCGTCAAGGATCTCGGCGTCGACCACCTCGGCGTCTTCGGCGGCCTCGTCGTCGGGGGTCTCGGGAGTGCCGGTCATCACTCCTTCTCGTCCACGATCTCTGCGTCGACCACCTCGTCGTCAGAGGGCTCGTCGGCGGGAGCGCCGGCGGCGCCGCCGGGTGCACCGGCATCAGCCTTGGACGCCTCCTCGTAGAGACGCTGGCTGAACGACTGGCTGGCTGTGAGCAGGGCCTCGGTCGAGCTCTTGATCGATTCCAGATCGGAACCGGCCAGGGACTCCTTCAGCGCGCTCAGCGCTGATTCGACCTTCTCCTTCTCGTCGCCCTCGAACTTGTCGCCCTGGTCCTTCAGGAGCTTCTCCGTCTGGTACACGAGGGTGTCGGCGTTGTTGCGGACCTCGGCCTCTTCCCGACGGCGACGGTCGTCCTCGGCGTGGGCCTCGGCGTCCTTCACCATGCGGTCGATGTCGTCCTTGGCCAGCGAGGACTGACCGGTGATGGTCATCGACTGTTCCTTGCCCGTGGCCCGGTCCTTGGCCGAGACGTGCACGATGCCGTTGGCATCGATGTCGAAGGTCACCTCGATCTGAGGCACGCCACGGGGGGCGGGCGGCAGGTCGACCAGCTGGAACTTGCCCAGCGTCTTGTTGTACATGGCCATTTCCCGCTCGCCTTGGAGCACGTGCACCTCCACCGAGGGCTGATTGTCCTCCGCGGTGGTGAACACTTCGCTGCGCTTGGTGGGGATGGTGGTGTTGCGCTCGATCAGGCGGTGCATGACGCTGCCCTTGGTCTCGATGCCGAGCGACAGGGGCGTCACGTCGAGGAGGAGGACGTCCTTCACGTCACCCTTCAGGACACCGGCCTGGACGGCGGCGCCGATGGCCACCACCTCGTCGGGGTTCACGCCCTTGTGGGCCTCCTTGCCCGTCAGCGACTGCACCAGTTCCTGGACGGCCGGGATCCGGGTGGATCCGCCGACCAACACGACATGGTCGATGTCGGTGGTGCTCAGTCCGGCGTCGGAGATGGCCTGCTCGA
>DATMMO010000236.1:0-2118 GCA_035569695.1 Acidimicrobiales bacterium
CGGCCATGTCGTCCTCATAGGAACGGTGGCCCGGGGCCACCCCGTCCACCATGAACCGGTGCTCCACGGTCGGGGTCAGCTCGACCAGTTCATCGGCCACCCCGGCCAGAGCAGCGCTGGTGATCAGAACCGTGGCCCCGCAGTCGTTCACGATGTAGGCCGCCTCGACCGCGGTGAGATGGGAGTTGACCGCGGTGATGTAGAGCCCCGACCGCATGCCCGCCCACACCAGCTCGAAGTACACGGGGTGGTTCTCCATCATCACCGCGTAGTGGTCACCCCGACGGAGGCCGAGGTCCCACAACAGATGGGCGAACTGGTTCGAACGCTGGTCGAGCTGCCCATAGGTGACCACCTGCCCCGAGCCACCCATGACCACGGCGGCCCGGTCGGGGGCGGTGGCGGCGAAGTCCCCGATGTACACCGTGCTTCCCGTTCAGCGGGCCGGAACGGGGCCCTCGACTGCGTCGGGGACGGCCAGCCGGACCGGCGACGGCTTCCGCCAGTCAGCCACCCCGTCCTCGGGCACGGCCACCGGGTACTTGTTCTCGTGGACCTCGGCCCAATGGGAGTGGTTCAGCTGATGCAGGGTGAAGCACGCCTGCAGGGCGTTGTAGAAGCCCATATTGTCGACCGACTGGTTCACCGACTCCTTGATGAGCAGCGCCGTGACCGTAGGCCGCTCGGCGATGCGACGGGCGTAGGCCAGCGTCTGCTCCTCGAGCTGGTCGGTGGGGAAGATCTTGCTGACCATGCCCAGGCGATGGGCCTCTTGGATGTCGATGGCGTCGCCGGTCAGCATGAGCTCCTTCGCCCTCCGGGGCCCGAACTCCCAGGGATGGCCGAAGTACTCGACCCCGCACATGCCCAGGCGGGTACCGACCACGTCGGCGAACAGCACGTTCTCCGCCCCCACGATGAGGTCGCAGGCCCACATCAGCATCAGCCCGGCGGCGAAGACCGTCCCCTGGACCTGGGCGATGGTGATCTTGCGGAGGTTGCGCCAGCGCAGGGTGTTCTGGAAGTAGTAGTGCCACTCCTGCAGCATGCGGGCCTCGGCCCCCTCCCGGGTGGCTCCGTTGATCGTGCTGGTGGGATGGCTGGTCCGCTCCTCGATGGCCTGGGCCGAGCCCATGTCGTGGCCCGACGAGAAGAGCGGGCCGGTGCCCCCCAGGATGACCACCCGGACCTCGTCGTCCTCCTCGGCCCGACGGAAGGCGTCGTCCAGCTCGACCAGCAGGCCCCGGTTCTGGGCGTTGCGGGTGTCGGGGCGGTCGAGCATGATGCGGACGATGCGGCCCTCTTCGAGCTGCTCGTACTGGATGAATTTGTACTCGGGCATTGTCGGTTCCTCTCCCTATTCGTCCTGGTCGACCGGCGGGGTTTCGCTGCGATGGGACCGGGGTCGAAGGCCCCCCGGATCGACGGGCACCACGGTATACCGGCCCGCGGGCCAAACGCTCAGCTCGATACGCGCCCGTCCAGTGCTCATCCCGGCGTCTCCGGGTCGGGCTCGGGCCCGTCGCGCTCGGCCACCAGCGCGGCCCGGCTCAGCTTCATGGCGTCGCTCCGGGGAAGAGCAGACACGAACTCCACCGTCTTGGGCACCTTGTAGGCGGCCAGCCGCTCCTTGGCGAACCCGATGACCTCGTCCACCTCCGGAGGTCGCGACGGATCCTCGGCCTGGACGATGGCGTGGACCCGTCGCCCCCACTCGGGGTCGCGCAACCCGACCACGACGACATCGGCGATGCCGGGGTGCTCGCTCAGGGCCGATTCGACCTCGGCGGGGAAGACGTTGACCGCCCCGGTGACAATCATGTCCACCCGCCGGTCGGCCATGTAGAGGAAGCCCTCTTCGTCCAGCCAGCCCATGTCCCCCACGGTGACGAAACCATCGTCGGTCCGGGGCATGGGCGCGACGTTGTCGCCGACGTACGAGGCGGCGGGGCCGGTGGGGGTGCGCATGTAGATGCTGCCCACCTGGCCCGGGGGAAGTTCGTGCCCGTCGGCGTCGAGGATCTCGATCTCGGTGTCCAGAAAGCCGCGTCCCAGCGTTCCGGGGTGCTCCAGCCACTCGTCGCCCCGGCACACGGCCAGACCGTGACCCTCGGTGGC
>DATMMO010000237.1:0-5877 GCA_035569695.1 Acidimicrobiales bacterium
ATCGCCGCCCACTGGGGCTACAAAGAGAAGCCCGGGCGCGACGGCCCCGACAAGGCCGCTCGCGAGAAGAACGCCAAGGCCAAGGCCTCGGGGGACGCACAGGCTCAGGCCGAACACGGTGTCGAGGTCCTCGATGAGGCCGGCCGGTCCGGGACCGATACCAGCGATACCAAGTCGGGTGACCGGGGCACGCGGACCGGGCCGACCAAGGGGCCCAAATCCTCCAAGAAGGCTCGGGGCGGCTCCAGTACGGCCGAGGCCGACCGGCGGGCCGAGCGGCAGGCACTGGCCCGAGAGACCTCGTCGACCATCGCCGAGATCGAGTGGATGCAGCGGATCGCCGACTTCCAGAACGAGACCACCGATCCCATCGAGTTCCTGGAAGCACTCAAGCTCGACCTCGAGCAAGACGAGGTCTACGTCTTCACGCCCAAGGGCAAGGTCATCGCCCTGACGGCCAATGCCACCCCGGTCGACTTCGCCTACGCCATCCATACCGAGGTGGGACACCGTTGTGTCGGGGCCACAGTGAACGGCCGGCTGGTGCCGCTCGAGACCACACTGAACTCGGCCGACACGGTGGAGATCATCACCTCCAAGGCACCAACGGCCGGACCGTCTCGGGACTGGCTGAACCTGGCGGCGTCGTCACGGGCCCGGACCAAGATCCGCCAGTGGTTCTCCCGGGAGCGCCGGGAGGACGCCATCGAGATCGGCCGGGAGGAGCTGACCAAGGAGTTGCGGCGGGAAGGGCTTCCCGTCCAGAAGCTGGCCTCGGACCATGCGCTGGCCGAGCTGGCCGAGACGCTGAACTACGCCGATCTCGAGGCCATGTACGCGGCCATCGGCGACAACCGGATCTCGGCCCGAGCGGTGGCCCAACGCCTGCTGCGAGAGCTGCGGGGCGGCGTCTACGACGAGCAGCTGCCGGTCACCGCTCGCCGCCAGCCCACGGCCGGGCGCGCCGGACAGCGATCGGACGTCGGTGTCTACGTCGAGGGTCTCGACGACCTGGTTGTGCGCCTGTCCCGGTGCTGCACACCGGTTCCCGGCGACGAGATCATCGGGTTCGTCACCCGAGGCCGGGGTGTCTCGGTGCACCGCGCCGACTGCTCCAACGCCGCTTCGTTGGCCAGTCGATCGCGGGAGCGGCTGATCGAGGTCGAGTGGGACCACCGCTCCTCCGGCGTGTTCGTGGCCACCATCGAAGTGGTGGCCATCGATCGGTCCCGTCTGCTCACCGACGTGAGCGAGGTGGTGTCCGAGCACCACCTCAACATCCTGGCCGCCAACACCCAGACCGACTCCGATCGGATCTCCCGCATGCGCTTCGACGTGGAGCTGGGCGATGCCAACCACCTGGAGTCGGTGCTCAACTCGGTCCGACATCTCGACGCCGTCTACGACGCCTACCGCATCCTGCCCGGGAAGAAGGACTGAGCGCCGATGAGCGACGAACCCACGGCCGCGCGCGCCCCGAGTGGGACCCATGACGTCCTGTGGCCCGAGTCGACCCGGTGGGAAGCGCTGCTGGCCACCTTCGCTCACCTGGTCGAACAGGCCGGGTATGGCTTGGCCCACACCCCATTGTTCGAGGACGTCAAGGTCTTCCGCCGAGGCATCGGTGAGGGGAGCGACGTGGTGGGCAAGGAGATGTACGAATTCCAGGATCGGGGCGGCCGTACCCTGGCCCTCCGGCCCGAAGGCACGGCTCCCATCGTGCGCGCCTACGTGCAGCACCGGCCACCGTTGCCGTGGAAGGCGTGGTACGCCACACCCGCCTTTCGCTACGAGCGTCCCCAAGCGGGCCGGTACCGCCAACACCACCAGCTGGGGGTGGAGGCGCTGGGCCCCGAGGACGCAGACCTCGACGTCGAGGTGATCGGGTTGGCCCACGGGCTGTTCGGCGCCCTGGGGTTGACCGACTACACGCTGAAGCTCAACTCGATGGGGGACGCCGAGTGCCGCCCCGGGTACATCGAGCTGCTGCGCTCCTACCTGGCCGAGCGCCGGGACGAGCTATGCCCCGAGCATCAGGAACGGCTCGAGGCGAACCCCCTGCGAGTGCTGGACTGCAAGCGGGAGGCGTGCCGGAAGGCCACCGCCGATGCCCCTCGCCTGGTTGACCACCTGTGCGGCCCGTGCCGAGAGCACTTCGACCGGGTCCAGGCCGGCCTGCGGGCGCTGGACGTCCCCTTCGAGCTCGATCACCGACTGGTCCGCGGCTTCGACTACTACACGCGGACCACCTTCGAGTTCGCATCTCAGGCCCTGGACGCGGCCCAGAACGGCATCGGCGGCGGAGGCCGCTACGACGGCCTGGTGGAGATGCTGGGCGGCCCGGCCACGCCGGGCATCGGCTTCGGCATCGGTATCGAACGGGTGCTGCTGGCCTGTGACGCCGAGGGCGTGCTCCCGGTATCGCCCCCGGTGCTCGATGCCTATGTGGTCGACGTGGCCGGCGGGGAGTCGGCTCGAGATCTCACCGCCGCGTTGCGGCGCGCTGGTCTGCGGGCCGACCGCGCCTTCGACGGGCGTTCCATGAAGTCACAGTTGAAATCGGCTGACCGGTCCGGGGCCCGCCTGGCCCTGATCGTGGGCCCCGACGAGGTGACGGCGGGCACGGTCTCGGTGCGGCCCCTCCGGGGTGAAGGCACCCAGGAGACCGTGTCCAGAACTGAGGTGGTCGACGTTGTTCGTCGTGCCGCCGACGACGTGAAAGCGCCAGACGTGAAAGAGAGCACAGTGGCCGGGCCCACTCGAGCAGACACAGTGGCCGGGCCCACTCGAGCAGACACACTGGCGAAGGCCACTGGAGAGGACTCACCATGATGGCATCACCCGGGGGTACCGAGGGGACGAGCGACGTCACGTCGATGCGTACCCATCTGTGCGGGCGGGTCACCACGGCCGAGATCGGTTCGACCGTGCGCGTGTGTGGGTGGGTGGGCAAGCGGCGGGAGCACGGTGAGCACCTGGCCTTCGTCGACCTGCGGGACCACACCGGCATCGTGCAGTGCGTGGTGCCGGGGACGGTGGACGTGCGCAGCGAGTACGTCATCGCCGTCGAGGGCGTGGTTCGCCACCGACCCGAGGGAACGGTGAACCCGGAACTGCCCACCGGCGAGATCGAGATCGGCGACTGCACGGTCGAGATCCTCTCGGTGGCCGAGCCTCCCCCCTTCGCGGTGGACGACCGGGTCGATGCCGATGAGGCCGTCCGGCTCCGGAACCGCTTCGTCGATCTGCGCCGCCCCCGTATGCAGGCCAACCTCCGCTTGCGGGCAAAGGTCAACGCGGCGCTGCGATCGGCCATGGAGCGCCAGGGGTTCTGCGAGGTGGAGACGCCCATGCTGTGGGCGCCGACCCCCGAAGGGGCACGGGAGTTCGCCGTACCCAGCCGCCTGCACCAGGGCTCGTTCTACGTGCTCCCCCAGAGCCCCCAGTTGGCCAAGCAGCTCTTGATGGTGGCCGGTGTGGACCGTTACTTCCAGATCGCCCGGTGCATGCGGGACGAGGATCTCCGGGCCGACCGGCAGTTCGAATTCTCCCAGCTCGACGTGGAGGCGTCCTTCGTGGGCCAGGACGACGTGCTCGCCTTCGTCTCCGAGGCGGTGCTCGATGCCGCCGAGGTGGCGACGGGGGAGCGCCCGCCGGCCATCGAGCAGATGACGTGGTCGGACGCGCTCGACCGTTTCGGCACCGACAAGCCCGACCTCCGTTTCGGCATGGAGCTGGTCGACCTGTCGACCGTGTTCGAGAAGACCGAGGTGAAGGCGTTCAGCGCGCCGTGCGTGAAGGCGATCCGGCTGGAGGGCGGGTCGGCCCTGACCCGCTCCAAGCTCGACAACCTGACTGATAAGGCCAAACAGCTGGGGGCCAAGGGGCTGGCCTGGTTCCGGGTGACGTCGGGGGACGGATCCGAGGGGGCCGGTGAGGGGGCATCGGGGAGCGGTGATGCCGGTGGCGATGGTGCCGGTGCCGTGGGCGGGGGTGCAGGTGCCGGTGGCGGGGGCGGGGGTGCCGAGGGTGCGGGGGGCGGCGACGGCCTGGGGCTCGATTCGCCGCTCGACCGCTTCCTCTCCGACCAGGAGCGCGCCGCCCTCATCGCCACCATGGAGGTTGCCGCCGGGGACCTGATCCTGGTGGTGGCGGACGAGCACCGGTTGGCCTGCACCGTGCTGGGTCAGCTCCGGGTGGAGCTCGGGTCCCGGCCGGTCAGCGAGGGGCCGTTCCGCTACGTCTGGATCGTGGACTTCCCCATGTTCGACGGCGTGGACGCCAACGGCAATCCCGTGGCCGCCCACCATCCCTTCACCATGCCTCACCCTGACGACCTGGACCGGCTGGAATCGGATCCAGCATCGGTTCGGTCGCAGGCCTACGACCTGGTTCTCAACGGGTGGGAGCTGGGATCGGGAAGCGTCCGGATCCATCGAGCCGACATCCAGAGCCGGGTGTTCGCCGTGCTCGGCATCACCCCCGAGGAGGCCGAGTCCCGCTTCGGGTTCCTGCTCGGGGCCTTCCGCTACGGTGCCCCGCCGCATGCCGGATTCGCGGTGGGGATCGATCGGTTGGTGGCCATCTTCGCCGGCGAGGACAGCATCCGGGAGGTCATCGCCTTTCCCAAGACCCAATCGGGGTCGGACCCCATGACCGGGGCGCCCAAGCCGCTGGCCCCCACCGCGCTGGCCGACCTCGGGCTCCGGCTCGTACCCCGCAAGGACTGAGCGGCCGGTTCACTGGTGGCCGCCGACGATCTGTTCTCCGGGGCGGCGGAGGAGCGTCTGGCTTCGCGGGCGCCCCTTGCCGCCCAGCTACGCCCACGAACTCTGGACGACATCATCGGCCAGGCCCACCTGGTGGGCCCCGGTGCCCCGCTGCGGGCCCTGATCGAATCGGATCGCCTGACCTCGGCCATCCTCTGGGGCCCGCCCGGTACGGGGAAGACCACGTTGGCCTCGGTGGTGGCCACGGCCACGGCCAAGGAGTTCATCCCGCTCTCGGCCGTGACGGCAGGGGTGAAGGACGTCCGCGAAGTGGTGGAGGGCGCCCGGCGGCGGCTGGGCGAACAGGGCCGGGGGACGATCCTCTTTCTCGACGAGGTGCACCGGTTCAACCGGGCCCAGCAGGACGCGCTGCTGCCCTCGGTGGAAGAGGGCCTGTTGGTGCTCATCGGCGCCACCACCGAGAACCCGTTCTTCGAAGTCAACGCCCCCCTGCTGTCCCGGTCGACGCTGTGGCGGCTGGAGCCGTTGAGCAACGAGGAACTGAGCGAGGTGGTCGCCCGCGGGCTGCGGGCTGAGGAGGCGGAGGCCGAGCCCGACGCGGTGGCCGCCCTGGTCGGCTTGGCCGACGGCGACGCCCGGGCCGTGCTCACCACCTTGGAGGTGGCGCTGGCCCTGGCCGGCGAGCACGCCGTGACCATCGAGGACGTCGAGCGGGCCCGCCATACCCGCTTGCACCACTATGGCGAGGACGATCATTACGACCAGGTCAGCGCGTTCATCAAGAGCGTCCGGGGCTCCGACCCTGACGCCGGCCTGTACTGGTTGGCCCGCATGCTCGAGTCGGGGGAGGACGCCCGATTCATCGCCCGGCGTCTGGTCATCCTGGCCAGCGAGGACATCGGCGAGGCCGATCCGCTGGCCCTGGTGGTGGCCGATGCCGCGGCCCGAGCGGTCGAGTTCGTGGGCTTGCCTGAGGCGCAGTTGAACCTGGCTCAGGCGGTGGTGCATCTAGCCTGCGCGCCCAAATCGAACCGGGTGACCGTGGCCCTAGGCCGGGCCCAACAGGACGTGCGCCAGGGCCCACGGGGTGACGTGCCCGCTCATCTCCGAGATTCGCACTACCAGAGCGCAGGGTCGATCGGGCACG
>DATMMO010000238.1:0-8503 GCA_035569695.1 Acidimicrobiales bacterium
CGAGGACGTCGCGCACCTGGAAGCTCATGGCCTCGACCACGGCCCGGGCCAGGTGGGCTCGGCCCGTCCCCCGGCTCAGCCCCACCACCGTTCCCCGGGCGTAGGGATCCCAGTGCGGGCTGCCCAGTCCGGTGAACGCCGGAACCACGTACACGCCCTCGGTGTCGTCGATGGTGGCGGCCAACGGTTCGAGGGCGGCCGCTCCGTCGATGATCCCCAGACCGTCGCGGAGCCACTGCACGGCGGCACCGGACACGAACACCGATCCCTCCAGGGCGTAGGCCACCGGCGGGCTGGTCCCTGCTGCCGCTCCCAGGTCCCAGGCCAGGGTGGAGAGCAAGCCGTCGACGGGGGCCGGGCACTCGCTGCCCACGTTCATGAGCACGAAGCTGCCGGTTCCGTAGGTGGCCTTGGCCATCCCCGGTTCGAAGCAGACCTGTCCGAACAGGGCGGCGTGCTGGTCACCGGCCACGCCGCTGATCGGCACTCCGGCCAGCGGTGAGTCACCGCCGACGGCATCGGCCGCCACCGGGGCGAACCGTCCGCTGGAGGGGCGCACCTCGGGCAGGTGGGCCAGCGAGAGGTCGAAGGCGTCGCACAGCTCGGCCGACCACCCACGGTCCACGATGTCGTAGAGCAAGGTTCGACTGGCGTTGGTGGCATCGGTGGCGAACAGGCCACCGGTCACGCCCCCGGTGAGGTTCCAGAGCACCCAGGCGTCCACGGTCCCGAGAGCCACATGGGGTGAGGGCTCGACGCCCCCGTGTTGGAACATCCAGCGCATCTTGGTGGCCGAGAAGTAGGGGTCGAGGACCAAGCCGGTCCGGGCCCGGACGAGGGGGAGGAGCCCTGCCTCGACCAGTGACTCGCAGTCGGCCGCCGTTCGGCTGTCCTGCCAGACGATGGCGTTGTACAGCGGGCGACCGGTTCGCCGGTCCCACGCCACCACCGTCTCCCGCTGGTTGGTGATCCCCACGGCCACGGGGACCTGGCCGGTGTCGGTCAACCGACCGGCCACTGCGGCCAGGGTGGCGGCCACGCAGTCCCAGATCTCCATCGGGTCGTGCTCCACCCAGCCCGGTCGGGGGAAATGCTGGGTGAGCTCCCGGTAGGCGAGGTCGACCACCGATCCCTGGTCGTCGACGACCACCGAGCGCACGCCGGTGGTGCCAGCGTCGATGGCGACCACAACCGGTGGACGCGAGTTGGAAGCGGGCACAGCTGGACTGTAGCGACGGACCGCGGGGTGCGAGGATCCTCAGGTGCTCGCGCTCAGCAAAATATGCACAGTTCTTCGCGAACCCCCGCCGAGCAGGAGCGACAGGTCCGCGCCCAGGCCGAAACCGTCAATAAAGCATTGACAGGGGTGTAACTACGCTGCTGTAATAAACCCACTATCTCGTGGCCTGGGGGAGGTGGTACCACAACATGTTGTGGTACTGACGGTCCGCCAACGGTAAACTACTGGGGGGCACGAGCTTGCAAGCGGCGGGACCGGGCAACGGCTTCGCCGACCGTGTGACAGAGGAATGAGGTACACCACATGGCCATCGCCCCACAACGGACCGGGATTGGCATCCGTCGCCATTTCACCACCGCTGGTGTCCACCCGTACGACAGCGTGGCCTGGGAGCGGCGGGATGCCCGGATCACCAACTATCGGGACGGTACGGTCGCCTTCGAGCAGTTGGGGGTGGAGGTGCCCGAGAGCTGGAGCCTCAACGCCACCAACATCCTGGCCCAGAAGTACTTCCGGGGGACCCCGGGGACCCCGGAGCGGGAGTGGTCGCTGAAGCAGGTCGCCGATCGGGTGGTCGACACCATCACGGCGTGGGGCACCAAGGACGGGTACTTCGTCGACGACGAGGAGTCCGACATCTTCCAGGCCGAGCTGAAGCACCTCATCATCCACCAGATGGCCGCGTTCAACTCGCCGGTGTGGTTCAACATCGGGGTCGCCGGCGTCCCACAACAGGGCTCAGCGTGTTTCATCCTGGCCGTGGAAGACAACATGGACTCCATCCTCAACTGGTACACCGAGGAGGGAGTCATCTTCAAGGGTGGTTCGGGCGCGGGCGTGAACCTGTCCCGTATCCGTTCCTCCCACGAGTACCTCAAGGGCGGCGGCACCGCGTCGGGCCCGGTGAGCTTCATGCGAGGAGCGGACTCCTCGGCCGGCACCATCAAGTCCGGGGGCAAGACTCGCCGCGCGGCCAAGATGGTCATCCTCGACGTCGACCACCCTGATATCGAGGACTTCATCTGGTGCAAGGCCATCGAGGAGCGCAAGGCCCGCGTCCTGCGCGACGCCGGGTTCGACATGGACCTCGACGGCAAGGACTCGATCAGCCTCCAGTACCAGAACGCCAACAACTCGGTGCGGGTCACCGATGACTTCATGGAAGCCGTGGTCGACGGCCGGGAGTGGCCGCTCACGGCGCGGGGCGACGGTGCGGTCGTCCGCAGCGTTCCGGCTCGGGATCTCTTCCGCCAGCTGGCCCACGCCGCCTGGGAGTGCGCCGATCCCGGCATGCAGTTCGACACGACCATCAACAAGTGGCACACGGCGTCGAACACCGGTCGGATCAACGGCAGTAATCCTTGCTCCGAATACATGCACCTCGACAACTCGGCCTGCAACCTGGCCAGCCTCAACCTGATGAAGTACTTGAACGACGACGACTCGTTCGACGTCGTCGGGTTCAAGTCGGCGGTCGAGGTCATCTTCACCGCCCAGGAGATCATCGTCGGCAATGCCGACTATCCCACCGACAAGATCGCCGAGAACTCGAGGTTGTTCCGCGAACTGGGCATCGGCTACGCCAACCTGGGCGCATTGCTGATGGCCCAGGGCCTTCCCTACGACTCCGACGAGGGCCGGGCGTGGGCGGGAGCGATCACCGCGCTGATGACCGGGCACGCCTACGCCACCTCGGCTCGCACCGCCGCCCGCATGGGTCCCTTCGCCGGGTTCCACGAGAACGTGGGCCCGATGCTCAACGTGTTGCGCATGCACCGGGACGCGGTGGCGGCCATCGACGAGGAGCAGGTGCCCACCGATCTGTTGTCGGCCGCCCAGGAGGCATGGGACAGCGCGGTGGAGCTGGGCGACCAGTACGGGGTGCGCAACTCGCAGGCCAGCGTGCTGGCACCAACTGGAACAATCGGCCTGCTGATGGACTGCGACACCACCGGGGTCGAGCCCGACCTCGGCCTGGTGAAGACCAAGAAGCTGGTGGGCGGGGGGACCATGTCCATCGTCAACCAGACCGTGCCTCGGGCCCTCAAGCAGATGGGCTATGCGCCCGACCAGGTGACCGAGATCATCGCCTACATCGACGAACACAAGTCGATCGTGGGGGCCCCGTACCTGTCGGCCGAGCACCTGGGGGTGTTCGCCTGCTCCATGGGCGACAACACCATCCACTACCTCGGTCACGTTCGCATGATGGGGGCGGTGCAGCCCTTCATCTCCGGCGCCATCTCCAAGACGGTGAACCTGCCCGAGGACGTCAGCGTCGAGGACGTGGAGCAGCTCCACATCGACGCCTGGCAGATGGGCATCAAGGCCGTCGCCGTGTACCGGGACAACTGCAAAGTGGGCCAGCCGCTGTCCACGACCAAGAAGGAGGGGGCGGACGACGCCCCCGCCGGGTCGGAAGCCGAAGCCCACGCTCGGGAGCTGGCCGAGAAGATCGCCGGCCTGGAGGCGGCCCTGGTCCACGAGCAGCAGCGGGTGGGCGAGACCCTGGTGGTCGGCGCCGTGCGCGAGCGCCTGCCCCGTCGGCGCAAGTCGAGCACGTTCGCCTTCCGGGTGGCGGACTGCGAAGGCTATGTCACCGTCGGCGAGTACGAGGATGGCCGTCCCGGCGAGGTATTCATGAAGGTGTCGAAGCAGGGGTCGACCCTGGCCGGCATCATGGATGCCTTCTCCATCTCGGTCAGCCTGGGCTTGCAGCACGGCGTGCCCCTGGCCACCTACGTGCGCAAGTACACCAACATGCGCTTCGAGCCGGCCGGCATCACCGACGACGTGGACCTGCGCATCGCCACCAGCCTGGTGGACTACATCTTCCGGCGGTTGGCCCTCGACTACCTCTCGGTCGAGGAGCGCTCCGAGCTGGGCGTGTTGTCGACGTCGGAGCGCATGCAGCCGACGCTGCCCGGCGTCGAGGAGACAGCCACCCAGTCCCACGGGGTGGTCGAGGACAGCTCGGTCGATCCGGTGACGTCCACGGTGGTGGAGTCGAGTGCGCCGGCACCGGCCCAGATCGCCCATCCCTCGCTGTCATCGGACCAGGACGGGCCCATCGCCCGGGCCGAGCCCCGTGATGCCCCCTACTGCTACCAGTGCGGCAACGCCATGCAGCGGGCCGGTTCGTGCTACGTGTGCGGGAGCTGCGGGACGACCAGCGGCTGCTCGTAGTTCGTACCCACGGCCTCCTGCTTGTTGGGCCACCACCGATCCGGGGACGTGCGTCCCCAGCGATGAGGCCGCCGCCGGACCCTACGAGTGGTCCTCGGCGGTGGCACCGGCCAGCTGCTTTAGGCCGAGCAGATCGAGGACGATCACCGGTATGACCGTGGCCGTGGCGACGGCCACCCCGCGACGCCCGACCAGCCGGGTGCTGAACAGGCCGGCCACGAAGTCGATCGAGTCGCTCACCAGCCCGGCCCGAACCCACCGTTGCAGGTCACCGGCGTTTCCGGACCGTTCGGCGGCCAGCGTTCCCAATCCGAGGGCCAGGTCCCGCACGCCGATGGTCCGCGCGAACAGGACCATCGTGCCCGATGACTCGTCTTCCACGAACCGGTCCACGAGCATCCCCGGTGCGCTGGCAAAGAGCACGCCGACGCCGACCCTGATCCAGCCCACTGCCCCCGAAGCGGTCAAACGCATGACACCACCCTACTTCGGGCCCTTGGCGCGATCCCTCATGACCACCCGGCCGTTAACCACGCGCACCCCTTCGGCGCGAAGCCGTTGGGCGTGCTCCCGCTCGTAGCCGGGGACCAGCCGGCCGGTGCTGTTGACCACCCGCCACCAGGGGAGACCGGATCCGCCCCGGGACAAGAGCGTGCCCACGGCACGGGCTGCACCGGCGTGTCCGGCCTCCAGCGCCACCTCGCCGTAGGTCATCACCGTCCCCGGGGCCAGCCGCTCAAGGACCCGGCGAACGTCGTCTTCGAATTCCTCACGTGCCACCTGGTTCCCTCCTTCCTCGTCCGACCAGCGCCAGGCGCCGTGGGCGCAGGCATGGTTCCGTGGTCGCCCTCGAAGAGCCCGGCATGTTCCACGTCTTTCCCATTCTGATGCCCTGGGCCGAGGCCGGCCGAGGGTTGTTCTCAGCCATCGAGGCCTTCGTGGGGGGCCACCTGGCCCCCGCTGAGACAGGCCGACCGAGTCCGAGCCGGCCACCGCCTGACCGACGGCCGCGCCAAGCGCCGTTGGGTTCAGGCCACGTCCGCTGCCGGCCCGGCGGCGGCCAGGGCGGACTCGATGCAGCGCACCAGTTCCCGGGCCGACTGGGCACTCAGCTCCACTGCCACCCTGGCTCCGGGGCCGGCGGTGTTGTCCACGAAGTCGATGTTGAGCGTGTGCTCATAGGGGGCGTGGAAGGGATGGTCGAAATAGACGGTGGCCGAGTTCAGGCGGAACCAGCCCTCGGGGCCTTTGCCGCTGCCGGCAACGTCGGTCCGCTCGGTGACATAGGAGCACATGGATCCTCCTCAGGAAGCCAGGTAGCGGTCGAACCAGGTCCAGATCCGCTGCCAGCCGTCGGTGGCCGCTTCGGGCCGGTACATGGTTCGGTCGGTGGCGAAGAAGCCGTGCCCCGCACCCTCGTAACTGTGGAACTCGTAGGTCTTGCCGTGTTCCTTCAGTGCCGCTTCGATCTCGGCCACGTGCTCGGGCGATGGCGCCTGGTCCTCGGCTCCGAACAGCCCGAGGAGCGGACAGGACAGATCACCGGTGAGGCCGACCACCGCCTCCATCTTCACCGGGAAGCCCTCGGGAGATGATCCGACGACGAACGCCCCGTAACAGTCGACGGCGGCGTCGAAGGGCAGTCGGCAGGCGCTCAGATAGGTCTGGCGGCCTCCCGAGCAGTAGCCGATCACGCCCACCTTGCCGTTGGCGTTGACCAACGAGAGCAGAAAACGACGGCATCCGTCCACGTCACCCACCACCCGATCGTCCGGGGCTCCACCGGCGGCCCGTGACGCGGCGGCAGCATCGTCGGGACTGGCATCGGGGCCCTCGCGGTAGAAGAGGTTGGGGCAGACGGCGGAGTAGCCGTGGGTGGCGAACCTCCGGGTGATCTCCTTGGTCGCCTCGTCCCACCCCGGCATGTGGTGGATGACCACCACGCCGGGATAGGGCCCCGGGCCCAGCGGTCGAGCGAAGTAGGCGGCGATCTCATCGCCCCCGTGTCCGGCAATCTTGATGGTTTCGGCCATGATTCCGTCGTACATCGCTGCTCCTCTCGCTGACGTGAACGTCAGGGTATAGCGCGACGAGGCTTACTGCTGTATGGCCTTGGGCTGGTAGAAGCGACGGGTGAGCGGGTCCGCCACCCGGGTGGCTAGGGGGCCGATGACAGCCATGAGTATCACGTAGGCGGTGGCCAGGGGGGCCAGTCGCGGCTCCAGTCCCGTCCCCAGGGCCAGGCCGGCGATCACCACCGAGAACTCCCCCCGAGCGATGAGGCTGGTACCGGCTCGAATCCGGCCGGGAACGGCGACGCCGGCTTTGCGGGCGGCCACCCAGCCGGTGATGAGCTTGCTGGCCACGCCGGCCAGGCCCAAGAGCGCGGCGGGCCCCAACGAGCTGACCAGGCTGGAGGGATCGGTCTGCAGGCCGAAGAAGACGAAGAACACCGCGGCGAAGATGTCCCGTAACGGCGTGAGGATGGGCTGGGTGCGCTCGGCCACGCGGCCCGAGAGGGCGATCCCGACCAGGAACGCACCCACCCCGGCGGAGATCTCCAGGTGCTCGGCGATGCCCGCCACGAGCAGTGTGAGCCCGACGACCTGCAGCAACAACACCTCGTTGTTGGGGCTGAATATGGCTCGGCTGAGCACGGATCCGAACCGCAGTGATAGCACCATGACCACGGCCAGAGCCGCCAGGGCCACCCCCACCGAGAGCAACGTTGCGCCCAGCACCTTCTGGGCGAGCAGGCCGGTGAGCACGGGCAGGTAGATGGCCATGGCCAGGTCCTCGAAGACCAGCACGGACAGCACGGCCGGGGTCTCCCGGTTTCCCAACCGGCCGAGGTCGGAGATGACCTTGGAGATGATCCCCGAGGAGGACACGGCGGTGACGCCGGCCAGGGCCAGGGTCGACACTGGCCCCCATCCCAACAACAGCCCGGCCACGATCCCCGGGACCGAGTTCAACACCAGGTCGATCACGCCGGTCGAGGCATGGGTGCGGAGGTTGGTCACCAACTCCTGGGCCGAGTACTCGATGCCCAGCACCAGGAGTAACAACACGACACCGATCTGCGCCCCGGTCTGGATGAAGTCCCGGGTGGTGACCAGCGGGATCAGCCCGCCGTTCCCGAAGGCCAGGCCGGCCAGGAGGTAGAAGGGAACCGGCGACAGGCCCACGAGGCCGGCCAGCCGAGCCAGCACCCCGAGGGAGAGGATGACCGCCCCCAGTTCCACGAAGAACGTGGCCGGGTGCATGGCGCCCTACTCGGCGGTCAGCAGTTGGATGGCCTGGTCGATGCTGTCGCGTGTCCCGATGATCAAGACGGTGTCATCGCTTTGGATGACGAAGTCGGACCGAGGGGACAAGTTCATGTCACCGTGGCGGATGATGGCCACGATGGAGGCGCCCGTGCGGGTGCGCACCAGGCTCTCGGCGACTGTTCGACCGGCGCACAACGCACCCGGGGGGATGGTCACGCTCTCGGTCAGGAGGCCGGTGACCTGGTCGTGGAGACGGGCGATGCGTTCGACGATCCGGGGGGCGCCGAGCAGTTCAGCCAGCGCATCCGACTCCTCGTCGGTGAGCGGCACCTCCTCTGTGCACGCGTCGGGGTCTACTCGGTCGTAGATCAGAAGATCCCGCTTGCCCGACTGGCGGGAGATGACCCCGATGCGACGACCGCTGGCCACCGTGAACTCGTGTTTCAGCCCGATACCCGGTAGCGGCGTCTCCTCGATGTCCATGTCGTCGGGCCTCCGATCGCCTTGACCCTGCAATCTACCGGCGGGCGATCAGGAGCCACCGGCCTACGAGGCTGCCGGTTCGGGCTCGTCGCTGGGATCGGACTTCGGGGCTCGGAATCGGTGGCTGCCGGAATGGCGAGAGATGCCGGTGAACAGGGCCAGGATGGCCGACAGCAGCATGAGGGATCCCGCAGCCAGAAGGGACAGGTCGAGGCCGTGGGAGAAGGCCCCGTATGCCGCACCGACGACTTTGTTGATGATGGTTTGGATCGACGCGTTCCCGTGGGCGGCGTTCTTGGCCTGGGACCCGACCGATCCCGTG
>DATMMO010000239.1:0-4583 GCA_035569695.1 Acidimicrobiales bacterium
CCGGTAGTCGGCCAGGCGGTAGGCGCGCAGGTCGGTGCCGTCGGCGAGCACGGCGCCCTCGACGGGGTCGTACATGCGGGACACCATCTTGACGAAGGTGGACTTGCCGGCGCCGGTCCGCCCGACCAGGGCGACCGTCTCGCCCGGGGACAGGTGCAGGTTGAAGTCGGCCAGCACCGGGTTGTCGTCCTCGCCGCCATAGGCGAAGCGCACGTCGGTGAAGCGCACGTCGCCCCGGGAGTCGGTGAGTTCGACGGCATCGGGCTTGTCGACCACCGTGGGCTGCTCGTCCAGGATCTCGTAGATCCGGTCGGCCGACGCCGCGGCGCGCTGGCCCATCATGATCAGCATCCCCAGCATCATGAACGGGGCCTGCAGCATCAACAGATAGGAGTTGAAGGCAAGGATGGCGCCGATGCCCAACTGGCCGTGGATGACCATGTACCCGCCGAACAGCAGCACCAGGGCCAGGCCCACCTGGGGCAGGTTCTGCACGGCGGGGGTGAACCGGGCCCGGATGTCGGCGTCTTTGATATAGCCCCACTGCACCCGATCGGTGGCTCGGGACAGGTTCCGGAGCTGCTGTTGCTCGGCGGCGAAGGACTTGACCACCCGGACCCCGTTGACGTTCTCGTCGACCACGGTGGCCACCTCGGCCAGGCGGGCCTGGATGATCCACGACACCGGGAACATGGACCGGCGCATCCGGACCCCGACGAAGTAGACGAAGGGCATGGTGGCCATGGCGATGAAGGCCAACGGCACGTTGATCGACAGCATGAACCCGAAGGCGACGATGGCGATGGAGCACTGGACCACGATGAGGGGGGCAAAGGTCATGTACATCTGGACCGAGCGGATGTCCGAGTTGGCCCGGGAGATCAACTGGCCCGATTGGACGCGGTCGTAGAAGGCGAACGACATCTTGGTCAGGTGCTCGTAGATGATGTTCCGCAGGTCGTACTCGAAGTTGTACGCCGTCTCGAACAGGAACAGGCGGGAGATGTAGCCGGCGATGCCCCCGGCTACGGCCAGCCCCACGATCCACCAGACGTAGTAGCTGATCGGCACGGTGTGGCTCTCGATGGAGTTGGTGATGGCGTGGTTCAACAGGTTGGGTATCTGGACCTGGAGGACCAGCCCCACGAAGGTCAGGACCATCGAGATGATGAACACGGCCTTGTGGGCGCGCATGACCGGGAGGGCCCGACGGAGCCAGGTCTTGGACCGGTCGGGATCGATGGTGGCCCGGGGTGCCTCGTAGTGCGCCTTCTCGGTCACCGGGACGAACGCCGTGCCCTCCTCGTCGGTGGCCGCTCGCTTGCGGGTGGGCAGCTTCATTGGCTCGCCCTCCGGGCCAGCCGGTAGGCGACGAACGCCTGCCGCCAGGCCACCAGGCCGTCGAGGGCGCGCTCGGTGTCGCAGGGGTCCAGACAGCCGGCGATGTCGTTGAGGCGGCCCGAGGTGGCGGCGTCGGCGGTGTCGAGCACGCGGCGGCCCTCGGCGGTGAGCACGTGGTCCACCTGGCGCCGGTCCGAGGCCACGTGGCGCCGCTCCACCAGTCCCCGGGCCACCAGGCCGTCGATGATGGCGGTCACACTGGGGGGCCGGACGGCCAGGCGCTCGGCCAGGTAGGACTGGACGGCGGAGCTCTCGCCCAGCAGGCCCAGGACCCGGTACTGGGGCAGGGACAGGTCCACCGAGGCCAGGCCGATCTCCACCTGCTTGGCCATCCACGCCGCGGTTCGGCCCGGATGCAGGTCGCGTTCGATCCCTTTTTGTTCGATCCTCACATAGTTAGGTTATCGAAATAACACCGGCCCCCGGACGCCCCTGTGGGCCGGATCGGTGGAGGGCCTAACGTTCCGGCATGGTCCGGAGTCGTCACCTGGAGATGGGCGATGTCCCCTGGCCTCGGATCGCGTCGGCCGCGCTGACCGCCGGTCTGGTCGCCGTCCCGCTGGCGCTGGGCTTCGCCACCGGTCATTCGGTGGCCGGGGGAATCGGTGCGTTGGGAGCGTACCTGTGGACCGCCAGTCATATAACGGACAAGCGCCCGATCGGGTTACCCATTGCCGTGGTGACCATCCTCCTCCTCGGTGCGGCCGGCGTCACCGGGGCCCTGGGCGGACGGTATCTGTGGTTCCTGGTGGTGATGGTCGTCGTGTGGGCGACGATGCAAGCGGTCACCGACGTGGCCGGCGGCCCGCTGCGCGTTCCCGTCGCCCTCTCGGCCCTGTGCATGCTCCTCTCGGCCATCGGCGGCGGTCACACCCTCACCGGTGCCTTGTGGCAGGGCCTGCTCACCCTGGGCGGCGCGGCGTGGATCACCGGTACCGAGCTGGTCCGCCATCCGCCCTGGCGATCGCCGGGCCCCGAGGTGACCAGCCTGGGCCTCAAATCCCTGGTTCCGGCGTGGCCCCGGGCGCGCGGTTTTGCCCTGTTGCTGGTCGTTCCCACTGCGTTGGTCGCCGGCATCGCCGGCGCCTTTCAGATCTCCCACGGCGCCTGGACGGCGACCACGGTCCTGCGTGTCCTCCGGCCCGACACGGCCACCACGGTCATCCGGAGCAAGCAGCGAGCGGCGGGAACAGTGGCCGGTGCCATCCTGGCCGCCGTGCTGCTGGCCGCCGCCCCTACTGCGGTGACGGCGTTGGTCGTGCTGGTGGTGGCGGTGACCGCCATGCAGCTGGTCGGGCCGCGCCGGTACGGCGTGTACACATTTTTTCTGACCCTGATCGCGCTCCAGCTCGGCTCCATCGGCCACCAGCGCGATTGGGGGATCGCCCTCATCCGAGCCGGGCTCACCGTGGTGGGTACCGCGATCGCGGTGATCAGCGGGGTGGTCTATGACCGGGTGACCGCTCAGTCCACGAACTAACGCGGTGGCGGTGATGGTTCGGGCTATGAGCCCGTCGGAGCAGTGCTACCGGATCGATGGAACGACGCCAGTGCGAACTCGACCAGGATCGGGGCCAGTTCGGGGAGGCGGTCGAACTGATTGGCTCGGATGTAGGTGTAGATCCGGGCGTAGATGCCCCCGATGACCAAGGGCGCGAGGTCGGAGGCGGCCATGGTCACGCCGGGCGTGGGCGTGGCATGGGCAAACATGGCGAACGACCGCTCGAAGTCGGCGTCCACCCGGTGCATCACATTCGGCCCCACCTTGACCGCTTCCACGGCGAAGAACCGGGCAAAGGGTCGGTTGTCCATCAGGATCTGCACGAACTCGCCGATCCCCGCCTCGACCCGCTCGCTCCACGGGACGTCGCCGGCCTGGTAGGCCCGGCCCACCCGATCGAACAGGATCGTCACCCCCATGTCGTAGGCCGTGAGGAACAGCTCCTCTTTGGTCTCGAAGTACTCGTAGAACGTGTTGAAGGCCACGCCGGCCCGTCGGCAGATGGCCTTGATCCCGGCACCGTCGTAGCCCTCCTCGGTCACCACCTGCACGAAGCCGTCGATGAGCCGGTCCCGTTGCACCTGCCGCACGTGCTCCCGAGGGAGCCCGTGCCCACCCACCTTCAAGGCCCGCGACGGGTCGAGGGGAGAACGGGTGCCGGGCAGCACGGCCCGTCCGGAGGTCGCCTCGTCGGTGGCCGCCAGCTCGTCGGGGCCACTGGCGGGCTCAGCTGGGTGCTGTCGGCCGATGGGGCACATGTCAAGACCCTTTGGTCGTGCTGGGATTCTCAGACTATCGCGTTAGATAACCTGTGATGCCCAGAGCGGGGGCCTATGCTCACGCGTGTGACCGAGGTCCTAGCTGTGGCCAACCAGAAGGGGGGGGTGGCCAAGACAACCACGGTGCACTCGCTGGGCGTGGCCCTGGCCGAGCTCGGCCGACGGACCCTGGTCGTCGACCTCGACCCCCAGGCCTGCCTGACCTTCTCCCTCGGCTTCGACCCCGACCGACTCGATCAGTCGCTGCACGACGTCTTCGTCCGTCGCACCAAGGTGGCCGACGTCTGCCTCCCCGTTCCCGATATCGACGGGCTCACGCTGCTGCCGGCGACCATCGACCTGGCCGGCGCCGAGGTCCACCTGCTGACCCGGACCGGCCGCGAGCACGTGCTGGCCCGTGCGCTCGAGCCCGTGCTCGATCAGTACGACATGGTGCTCATCGACTGTCCGCCCTCGCTCGGGGTGCTCACCATCAATGGCCTCACCGCGGCCGGGTCGGTGCTCATCCCCCTCCAGTGCGAGGCACTCTCCAATCGGGGCGTGGGCCAGCTCCTCGACACCATCGAAGACGTACGCGCCTTTGCCCACGCCGACCTGGCCATTCGTGGTGTCATCGCCACCATGTACGACGAGCGCACCCGACACGGTCGGGCCGTGCTCGACGAGGTCGAGACCCGGTACGGGCTCACCGTGCTGCAGCCTCCGGTCCGCAAGTCCGTCCGGTTCGCCGAAGCCCCGGCCGCGGGCAAGTCGATCTTGCAACACGCTCCCTCCTCACCCGGGGCCGAGGCCTACCGCTCGTTGGCCCGGCAGTTGGTCTCTTGAACGAGGGTCCTGATCCGCTGGGAAAGCGAGCCCTGTTCTGGATGCCGGTGGAATCGGCCGCTCCCGACAACCGGGCC
>DATMMO010000240.1:0-10624 GCA_035569695.1 Acidimicrobiales bacterium
ATCCAGGGGCCCGACGCCCGCCGCCGTCTGGCCACCATTGCTCCCGACGCCGCCGCCATCCCCCGGTTCAGGGTAGGCACGTTCGACTGGCAGGGCGTGTCGTGCCGGGTGGCCGGGACCGGCTACACGGGTGAAGACGGCGTGGAATGCGCCCTCCCGGCCGACCGGGCCGAGGGATTCTGGGACGCCGTGCTCGACGCCGGCGTCGTCCCCGCCGGCCTCGGGGCCAGGGATACCCTGCGGCTCGAGGCCGCCCTGCCCCTCCACGGCCACGAGCTCGGTCCTGGCATCACTCCGCTGCAGGCCGGGCTGGGCTGGGTCGTCGGCTGGGACAAGCCGGCCTTCCGGGGCCGCGACGCTCTCGAGGCGGAACGGGCCAACGGGGTGCCGCGGCATCTGGTCGGTGTCACCACGCCGGGCCGCCAGCCGCCCCGTGAGGGTTCTACCGTTCTGGTCGACGGCACCGAAGTGGGCACGGTGACCAGTGGCAACTTCTCGCCCATGCTGGAGCACGGCATCGCCCTCGCCCTGGTGTCGTCGACCGTCGACACCGATCCCGGCGCCTCCCTTTCCATCTCCCTTCGAGGCCGCTCCTTGGCCGGGACCATTGTCGACACCCCGTTCGTCCACGCCGGCCAGTGGGCCGGTACCCCCTGATCAACCACTGAGGAGTGCATCACCCGTGGGCACGTACATCCCCCATACCGAAGACGAAGTAGCGAGCATGCTGTCCTTCCTGGGGCTGTCCTCCGTCGACGAGCTGTTCGAGGTCGTCCCCGAGGCCCTGCGCCTGCAGCGGGGTCTGGAGCTGGCCGACAGTGCCGGTGAGCCCGATGTCCTGGCCTATTTCGACGAGCTGGGCGAGCACAACCGGGCTCGGGGCGACCGCCTGGTGTGCTTTGCCGGGGGCGGCGCCTATGACCACGAGATCCCGTCGGTGACCAAGGCCCTGGCCGGTCGCTCCGAGTTCGTCACCTCCTACACCCCCTACCAGCCCGAGGTGGCCCAGGGCGTGCTCCAGGCCGTCTTCGAGTTCCAGACCATGGTCTCACGGCTCTCGGGCCTGCCGGTGGCCAATGCCTCTCTCTACGACGGGGCCAGCGCCGCCGTCGAGGCGGTGAACCTGGGGGTGGCGGCGTCGGGCCGCGAACGGGTGTGGGTATCGGCCGGGATCCATCCCCACTGGCGCCAGATGCTGGCCACCTGCGCGGCAGGCACCGGACACCAGCTCTCGACCATCGACCTCGCCCAGGGCCGAACGGCGTGGCCCGATGTCGAGTCGCTGACCGGAGACGACGTCCCCGGCGTCCTCCTCGTGGGCTACCCGAACTATCTCGGGTGCCTGGAGGATATCGGTGCCGCCCGGGACATCTGTGACCGGACCGGCGCCATCCTGGTGGTGGCGGCCGATCCGGTGGCTGCCGGGGTCCTGCGTTCGCCCGGGGAGTGGGGGGCCGATGTCGTGGTCGGTGAGGGACAGGTCTTCGGCACGGCCCTCGGTTTTGGGGGCCCGTACCTCGGCTTGTTCGCCTGCGACCAGTCGCACGTCCGTCGCCTTCCCGGCCGGTTGGTGGGCGAGACGGTGGACGCCGACGGACGGCGCGCCTACGTCACCACCCTCCGGGCCCGAGAACAGGACATCCGGCGCGAGAAGGCCACCTCGAACGTGTGCACCAACCAGACGTTGATGGCGGTGACCGCGGCCGTCCAGCTCGGCTGGCTGGGAACCTCAGGGATCGCCGAGTTGGGACTCCGGTGTGCACGGGCCACCAAGTACTGCCGGGACGCGCTGGTGGCCATCGACGGCGTCACCCCCTACGCCGATGCCCCCGTCCTCCGTGAGTTCGCCGTGCGCACGCCCGTACCCGCCGCCGACGTCGTGGAGCGGCTGGCCGATGAGGGATTCCTGGCCGGCATCGCCCTGGATGACGCCTATCCCGACGGGGAGCACGGCCTCCTGGTGGCGGTGACCGAGCGCCGGACTCGATTCGAGATCGACGGCTATGCCGCCGCGTTCGCCAAGGCGGTGGCTTGATGACCCAGACCGATCCGACCCAAACCACTGCGACGCACGCCGTGGTCCAGACGGCGGCAGGGGGCAAGGCCACCAGTGCGCCCCTGTTGGGCCGGGACGCCGAGCCCACCCTCTTCGAGCTGTCCCATCCCGGTCGCCAGGCCTGGTCGTTGCGGACCACCGGGCTGCCCGAGACGCCCATCGAGGATTTGGTGCCGGCCGAGCACCGGCGCTCGGGGCCGGTCCCGCTGGCCGAGGTGTCCGAGCGCGACCTGGTGGCCCATTTCACCCGGCTGTCCCACCGTCAGTTCTCCGTCGACCTGGGCGCCTACCCGTTGGGCTCCTGCACGATGAAGTACAACCCGAAGGTGTGCGACGCCGTGGCCGCCCTCCCCGGATTGGCCGGCGTCCACCCGGCCGCACCGGCCGCTCTGACCCAGGGATGGTTGGCCCTTCTGGTGGAGTTGGAAGAGGCCCTGTGCGAGATCACCGGCATGGCCGGGGCCACCCTGCAGCCGGCGGCGGGGGCGGCGGGGGAGCTGACCGGCCTCCTCCTCATGCGGGCGTGGCACGAGGCCCAGGGCTCGACCCGCCACAAGGTGATCATCCCCGACTCGGCCCACGGCACCAATCCGGCGTCGGTGACGCTGGGCGGCTACGAGGTGGTCACGGTACCCAGCGACGAGCGGGGGTGCGTGGACATGGCCTCGCTGCGGACCGTCCTGGACGAGGACGTGGCCGGCATCATGCTCACCAACCCCAACACCCTGGGCCTGTTCGAGGAGGACATCGCCGAGATCGCTGCCGCCGTGCACGAGGTGGGGGGACTGCTCTATTACGACGGCGCCAACCTGAACGCCATCCTCGGGGTGGTCCGCCCCGGTGACATGGGTTTCGACATCGTCCACATGAACCTGCACAAGACCTTCGCCACCCCCCACGGCGGGGGAGGGCCCGGTGCGGGGCCGGTGGCCGTGTCCGAGCGGCTGGTTCCCTTCCTCCCCGGTCCTCGGCCGACCCGGCTCGAGGGCGACGGCCCCCACGCCTACGGGTGGATGGTGCCCGAGCGCTCCATCGGACGCATGCACAGCTGGCACGGCAACGCCCTGGTGCTGGCTCGGGCGCTGGCCTACATCCAGGCCAACGGGGGCAACGGGCTCCGCCGCATCGCCGAGATCGCCGTCCTCAACGCCAACTGGATCCGCCAGCGCCTGACCGGCACCTACGACGTGCCCTTCGATCGGCCGTGCATGCACGAGACGGTGCTCTCGACCCGCAATCTCAAACAGCCCAACGGGGTTCGGGCCCTGGACGTGGCCAAGCGCCTGTTGGAAGAAGGCTTCCATTCGCCCACCGTCTACTTTCCCCTCATCGTGGATGAGGCCCTGATGATCGAGCCGACCGAGACCGAGAGCCCCCAGACTCTGCTGGCCCTGGCCGAGGCGCTGGAGCTCATCGCCGCCGAGGCCGTGTCGGAGGCCGGTGCCACGATGTCCGAGGCGCCGCGGCCCACCCCGGTGCGGCGAGTGGACGAGGCCCGCGCCGCTCGCACCCTCATTCCCACCTTCGACGCCAGGCCCTAGGGGAGCAGTCGATGGAAGGGGGCATCTTCACCACCCGGTTCGTGGATCCCTACCTCAAGCTGCATCGCCTGGTCTACGAGAAGTCCGACGGTCGGATCGGTAAGCATTCGGGCGGGGTGCCGGCCCTGCTCCTCACCACCACGGGTCGGAAGTCCGGCCTGTCGAGGACCAACGGGTTGACCTACTGCCGGGACCGAGGCGACCTCATCGTCGTCGCCTCCAACGGAGGGAGCGACCGACCCCCGGCGTGGCTGCTCAACGTGGAAGCCAACCCAAGGGTCACCGTGCGCCTGGGCCGAAGGCTGCTCCGGGCCACGGCCCGGGTGGCCGACCCGGACGAGCGGGCCCACCTCTGGCCGCTGGTCAATCGGAAGAACCGGGGGTTGGCCCCGTTGTTCCATCGTGGTGTGACCGGCCGCTACGACGTGTACCAGCGCCACACGTCGAGGACGATCCCGGTGGTGATCATCACCCCGGACCGGCCCTGGTGAGGCGTCGCCCCCACCGGTCGGTCAGGTTGTGGCCGGGATGGACTGCTTCACCATCCAGCCCAGGTTCGACAGGACCTGAGCGACGGTCCAGGTCTGGCCGGTGGGGTCGTTCAGGTTTCGCTGACCCTGGTTGTCGAGCATCTTGGCCAACGCCTTGGGCAGCGTGTGGCTGATGACATCGGGGGCTGCGGCCGTGGCGAAGCGCTCGTGGCCCTGGGGATCGATGAGCACGTAGCCATCGGAGTGATTGACGTCATAGGTCAGGGGCTGGTGGGTCCACCAATCCGTCTGGGGCGGGGAGCCCTCCGGCACCTTCTGGGCGTAGAAGTGGAAGAAGCTGTTCATGGCGTCCACGTTGGCCTGGGTACCGGTCAGCATGGGCCACGACGCACCGGTCAGGTGCTGGTAGGCCCGGAGCCGGGCCGGGGTGTCCCGGTCGGGGTCGACCGAGTATTCGACGATCGTGACCTTGTTGGCCAGACCGGCGGCGTTGAGGGCCCGCTGGACGAGGATCAGGTTCTCCGTGGTTAAGGGGCACATCTCCTGGCACAAGGTCAGGGTCGTGGTCAACAGCACGGTCTTGCCCCGGAAATCGGCCAGGGTGGTGGGTTGGCCCTGCTCGTTGACCAACGGGATCGAGGGGACCGCCCGGTTCTGCATGACCCCCTGCGAGGGAGGTGGCGCCGGGGGAGCCGCGGCCGCCGACGAACAGGCGGCGATGGCCGTGCCCCCCATCACCAGCGCGGCCAGTACGGCCGCCATCCGCTTCGGACGAATGCGCAGGGGACATGACAGCACGCCCGAGAGGATAGGCAGGCGAGGTCGCGATGTCAGTTCGGGGAAACGGCCCCAGACGCCGGGAGTCCCCGGGCTCCGGCCTCAGTCGAGCAGGTCGGGCTGCTCCAGCAGGATGCGGTCGAAGAGGGGCTGGAAGCTGAAGTACCCGGACGCATTCGCCCCGACCTGGCTGGCGGTGAGCCGCGCCATCTCCGGATCGATGAGGACCGGGGTCCCGGCCGAAGAAGCCAGGAGCTGGGCCTGGCACGAACGCTCCATGGTGATGAACCACCATACGGCCTCGTCGACCGAGTGCCCAACGGTGAGCAGCCCGTGATTGCGGAGGATGACCGCCTTGGCGTCGCCCAGGGCGTGGGCGATCCGCTTGCCCTCCTCGATGTCCAACACGACCCCGGTGTAGTCGTCGAACAGGGCGTGGTCCTCATAGAAGGCGCAGGCATCCTGGGTGATGGGATCCAAGAGGCGGCCCAGGGCCGACCAGGACTTGCCGTAGATGGAGTGGGCGTGCCCAGCGGCGATGACGTCAGGGCGGGCGGCGTGGACCTGGCTGTGGATGGCGAAGGCCGCCGTGTTCACCGACTTGTCCCCAACGACGACGTCGCCCTTGTCGTTCACCAGGATGAGATCGGAGACCCGGATGTGGCCGAAATGCATGCCGAAGGGGTTGACCCAGAAATGGTCGAGCTGCTCGGGATCCCGGGCCGTGATGTGGCCGGCGATGCCCTCGTCGAAACCGAACTTGGAGAAGAGCCGGAACCCGGCGGCCAGTCGCTGCTTCCGGTAGGTCCGCTCGTCATCGAGCGAATCGAACTGCATCGACTTCGGAAGTCGGAGTACTTCGGCCATGGGATGCTCCTCACAGATGGGTCCGGGCCCGGGCACACATGTCGGGTTCACGTCGAGTTTAGGGGATGTGGCCCACGCTGGCCGGGAAGACCAGGAGCGCAGGTCAGAAGGCGTGCCGGCCCGCGTATCCCCTGAGGCAATTGCGACCCGGTGATAACGTGACGGCGCCCCGGGGAACTCGCGAGTTCGGCGCTTCCGGTGGGCGCTCGCTCATGGCCTCCTCCAACCGATCCGTCCTGATCACCGGCGGTGCTGGCTTCATCGGTTGTGCATTGGCCGAGCGGATGATCGATGCGGGGGATCGGGTCACCGTGCTCGACATCCTGCACCCCCAGGTCCATCCGGGACGGGCCCTGCCCGAGCGGCTCCGCCCCGAAGTCCGTTTCCTGCCCGTCGACGTCACCGGTAGGGCCGAATGGGCCGCCACCCTGCGCGTGGTGCGGCCTGACTGCGTGGTCCACCTGGCCGCCGAGACCGGGACGGGCCAGTCCCTGACCGAGGCGTCCCGGCACGCATCGGTCAATGTCCTCGGTACGGCCCGCATGCTCGACGCTCTCCTGGGCGGCGACGCCGTGCCCGAGCACATCGTGTTGGCCTCGTCCCGGGCCGTGTACGGCGAAGGACTGTGGAGCACCGACGAGGGTGCCTCGTTCTCGCCGGGGCCTCGACGCCACGCCGACCTGGCCCAGGGCCATTGGGATCCCCCGGGTCCTGGCGGTCTCGATGGCCGGGTCCGGCCGGTGGCCAGCCGGGCCGACCGGACGCCACCCCATCCCACCAGCATCTACGGCGCGACCAAGTTGGCCCAGGAGCACATGCTGTCGGCCTGGTGCTCGGCCACCGACACCGCCCTCTCCGTGTTGCGATTGCAGAACGTCTATGGCCCCGGCCAGTCCCTGACCAACGCCTACACCGGCATCGTGACCCTGTTTGCCCGGTTGGCCGCAGCCGGGGAGGTCCTGGACATGTACGAGGATGGCGACATCATTCGGGACTTCGTCTTCATCGACGACGTCGCCGATGCCCTCGTTGCCACCGTGAACCATCGGCCCCGGACCCACCGCACAGTGGATATCGGGTCAGGGCGCCGGACCACGATCGCTGAGCTGGCCCGGTTGGTGGCCGGCCGTCTGGGGGCACCGCCACCGTCGGTCAGCGGGCACTTCCGGGACGGAGATGTACGGGCCGCCTTCGCCGATATGTCGCTCGCCGCCGAGGATTTGGACTACCGTCCTTCCTGGGAATTGGTTGAGGGTCTGGACGCGTTGCTGGCATGGATGGACGGGGACCGGTCCGCTGACGGGCATTGAGCGGACGCGGAGGCCCCATACCCCGAAGATCCCAGGAGGAGCAAGGTGTCGGAGGGTGATCCGCTGACTTCGGTCCGAATCCAGACCGTGCTGTACCGACCCGCGCCCGGTGACGTGGACCGACTCCTGGCCAGCGTGGACAGCGCGGTGCGGTTGGCCCGCGACCAGAACGATCGCCTCTCGGTCTCGGTCGCCGTCGGCGACAGCTCACCGATCCCCACCCTGACCCTGGCCCAGGTGGAGGAGCTGCAAACCAAGCTGTCGTCGGCCGGGGGAATCGGTCTGACCTACGACTTCTTCGGCGGGAACCTGGGATCAGCGGGCGGGCACAACCGCTTGCTCGAGCAGCTGAACGAGGAATTCGTCCTCTTCCTCAATCCCGATGCCTACATCAGCCCGTTCCTGTTCCCCGAGCTGGCCCTCCAGCACAACGATTCCGGCGTGGGGATCGTGGAGGCCCGACAGATCCCGCTGGAGCACCCCAAGGCGTTCGATCCCAATTCCGGCGACACCAGCTGGGCCTCGACCGCCGGGGCCCTGGTGAAACGATCGGTGATCGACGCCATCGGCGGGTTCGACGCCGATTCCTTCTTCCTGTACTGCGACGACGTCGACTTCAGCTGGCGGGCTCGGTTGGCCGGGTTCCGGGTGGTCTACGAACCGGCAGCCCGCATCTTCCACGACAAGCGGCTCACCCTGGACGGGGTCATGGCCGTGGGTGACGCCGAGCACTACTACGCGGCCGAAGCCGCGCTGATGCTGGCCTGGAAGTACTCCCGGCCGGACCTGGCCGCCACGTGGAGCCAGGGCATGCTCGATGGCGGGGGCCCGTTGCAACAGCAGGCGGCGACCCGATTCCTGGCGCGCCAGGCGGCGGGGGAGCTACCGGCGGCCATCGATCCCGAGGGCCGGGTGGCCCAGTTCCTGGGCACCGACTTCGCCGAGCACCGGTTCTCCTACGCCGATGCCTGAGCGCTACCACTTCGACTTTGCCGACAACACAGTGTACGGCGCCGTGGTCGACCTGGTCCGTCGCTTTCGCGACCAGAGCGGGGAAGTGGTCGTCGACATCGGGTGCGGGTTCGGAGCGATCGCGGAGCCGGTACGCGATATCGGCCTCACCTACCTCGGTTTCGACCTCGACCCCGGTGGGCTGGCCGATCTGGAGGCTCGAGGATTCGAGGCGGCTCCCATCGATCTGGCTTCGGTGAAGGAGACCATCGCCACCATCGAGGAGCAACTGGATGGTCGTCGGCTCGCCGCCCTCGTCATGATCGACGCACTGGAGCACATCACCAATGGCCCCGAAGTGCTGGCTGCCCTGCGTCGCTTGGCCCAGTCCCAGGGGGGCGCGTCCCTCATCATCGCCGTGCCCAATGTGACCCACTACGACGTGGCCGCCAAACTGCTCCTGGGCCGTTGGGACATGACCGCCACCGGACTGCTCGACGACACCCACGTCTCCTTCTTCTCGCCCGACCGCCTGCGGACTCTGACCGAGGCGGCCGGTTGGGTCGAGGTGGGCGCCCAGGATTTCGAGCTCCCCATGAGCGACCAGCACTTCCCGGCCGATGCCGCCGTCCTCCAAGGGGGGACCCCGCTCCATGACCTGTTGCACGACGTCCGGTCGCGGGCGCTGGGCTCGGTGATCGTCAACGAGTTCGCCCGCGCCTACGCCCCCCTCTCGCTTCCCGACCGGGGCCAGGACACCGTGACCGAGGCACCGTTCCTGAGCGTCCTGATGCGGACCCAGGGGACCAGGCCGGCCACGCTGCAAGACGCGCTCCTGTCCCTGGCCGCCCAGAGCTCCCAGGACTTCGAGGTGCTGCTCCTGCCCCACGACATCCCCAGGGAGGACGTGACCCACCTGCGGTACCTGGCCGATGCCTTCGGCCAACAATTCAGCGACCGGGTCCGCATCATCCCCGTCGACGGCGGCGGCCGGACCCGACCGCTGACGGTCGGCATCGAGGCGGCCCGGGGCAGGTACGTGGCCATCCTGGATGACGACGACGTCGTGTTCGGCCACTGGCTCTCGACCTTCGAGCAACTGGCGGCCAAGCATCCCGGACGGGTGCTTCGATCGCCCACGGCCCAACAGGACGTCCAGCCCACGCTGTGGGGCGGGGTCAGGCCCGGCTATGAGATTGCCGGGCGGCCCCGGTGCCGGTGGCCCGAGCCGTTCGAGGTGCTCGACCATCTCTACGAGAACCACTCACCGCCGTGTGGCTACGCCCTTCCTCGGAGCATCTTCTCCGAGCAGGGCCTCCGTTTCGATGAGACGTTACCCGTCCTCGAGGACTGGGACGTCCTGATGCACGCCGTGCTGTGGTGCGGCGTGGCGGACAGCGGGGACATCACCAGCCTCTGGCGCCGTTGGCGGACGGGGGACTCGTCCACCTCGGTCCATACCGACTATGAGTGGATCCGCTCTCGGGCGGCGGTCTTGGCCAAGCTGGACGCCCGGCCGCTGCTGCTGCCGGCCCGCTCGGTCACCGCCCTGAACGAACTGCACGAACAGATCCTGGCCCTCACCGATGAACGGGATCATCTGCGCCAGATCTATGCCGTCCAGAGCAATCATCTCCATCACGTCCAACACGCAGCCACGGTCGTCGACAACTACCTGGTGGCGGTGAAATCGTCGACCAGCTGGAAGCTGGCCAAGCCCGTCCGGATGATCGGAGACCTGGCCCGCCGCCTGCTGGGCAAGAAGCCGGCCCTCGAAGACCCCCGGTGATCAAGGGTCTCCGCTACGCGCCGGGGACCGAACGTAGCTCGGTGCCGCTGGACCAGGCGTTCGACACCAAGCGGAACAGCCTGGGCTTTCTGCGCATGGTCTTTGCCGCCATGGTTCTCTTCGACCACGCCTTTCCCCTCGGGGGCTTCAACCACGGCACCGACCCCATGTGGGGCTGGACCCACGGACAAGAGAGCTTCGGCGGCCTGGCCGTGGCCGGGTTCTTCGTGGTCAGTGGTTACCTCGTCACCCGGAGCTTCACCGAGTCGCGCACGGCCGTGCGCTACCTGTGGAAGCGGGTCCTCCGCATCTTCCCTGGGTTCTGGGTGTGCCTGCTGGTCACCGTGGCTGTGTTCGGCACCATCGCCTATGTGTTCGACCATTCGACGCTGCACGGTTACGTCTTTGGGCACCCGGATTCGCCCGGCGGGTACCTCGGCCGCAACGCCCTGCTGCAGATGAACCAGTACAACATCGACGGGCTGCTCAGCACCACGCCGTTCCAACACTCCGGGTACCCCCAAGCCTTCGACGGCTCCCTGTGGACCCTCATCTACGAGTTCAAGTGCTACCTGGCCGTGGCCGTCCTCGGTGTCTTCGGCATCTTCCGCTGGGGTCGCCCCGCGGTCCTGGTCCTGGCTCTCGCACTGTGGGTGGCCCAGCTCCAAGACGTCATGCATCCCAGCCGGCTCCGGGGGATACCGGTCATCGGCGATCCCAACATGATGATCCTGGGCTTCGTCTTCTGCCTGGGGGCACTGCTGTATCTCTACCGGGACAAGATCCTGCTGTCGGACACCATGGCCCTGGTTGCCGCCGTCGTACTGGTGGTGGGCATGCGG
>DATMMO010000241.1:0-3532 GCA_035569695.1 Acidimicrobiales bacterium
CCATGACTGTCCCCGAACGCGCTGAGCTGGGTGCCCAGGTCCTGGAAGGACGCGGGCTCGATATAGCCGTGCAGGTCGAAAACGACGGGCATCGGCGCGTTCAGGAGCGGCCCGGTGGTGGGGGGAAAGGATTCGATATAGGTGCCGGACTTGCCGCCGGCGGAGAAGGACACCGTCAACTGGCCCGAACCTGCGGCAATCGGAATCTGGCAGCCCGATGACGGATCTGGAGCCGCCGAGGATGCCGTCTTGGCCACCAACGTGGACGCCCCTGCGCTCGCCGGTACGCCCCCGATGGAGACGAAGCCAACCAGCGCGATCGTCGCCGCCAGCCCCGACACAAACCCCCCGGTCCTAGCCATGACCCGTTGCTCCCTCAGTTGCCTGGCCAACGACCAGGCTTGCACGTCCGTCCTCTTCGGCGCTCAACGAGCGAGGGCCTCGGCCCGTTCGGCCAGCTGGGGCGCCCGCATGTGTCGACAGACCTGCTCGAACGCCGGTGTGGGACCGTGCCAGGCCAGAGCGGCCACGTTGGGCAGCAGGGAGCGGTCGATCCGGAGGGTGGCCAGGGACAGGAACAGCTCGGCGTTCTCCCGCTCGGCCGCCAGGGTGGCCGCCAGTTTGGGAGCACCGCGGACTGCTTTGCGCACGTCGGGATCCCAGGCGTTGACGTCATCAGGGATGGCGTCGAGGTGCACGTAGTGATCCAGGGCCAGGGCGGCGGAGCGCTTGCCCCAGCCGGCCAGGCCGGGAAAGCCGTCGGCCGAGTCACCGACCAAAGCCAACCAGTCCGGGATGGACTCCGGTGAGACGCCGTACTTCTCCCGCACCCCATCCTCGTCGGTAATCACGTCCTTGCGCCGATCGAGCTGGACGACCCTGGTGCCCACCACGCATTGGGCCAGGTCCTTGTCCGGCGTGCAGATGACCACCTGCTCGACGTCGGGGTCATCGGCGGCCACCGCCGCCCCCGAAGCCAGTGCATCGTCGGCCTCGACCTCGACCATGGGCCAGACCAGGACGCCGAGGGCATCGAGAGCTTCCTCGAGCGGTTGGAACTGGGCCTTCAGGAGCTCAGGTACCTCGGCGCCGTCCTTGTAGCCGGCCCACATGTCATTGCGGAACGATTCGATGACATGGTCGGTGGCCACGCCCACGTGGGTGGAACCGTTCGAGAGCATGGACAGGACGGAGGTGACGACGCCGTAGGTGGCCCCGATCTCGGTCCCGTCGTCGGCGGCCCGCTCGGGCTGGCCGAAGAACTGGCGGAACAGCTCGTAGGTTCCGTCGATGAGGTGTACGCGCATGTTGTCTCGTCCTTCAGCTGGCACTTGGACTCATCATCCCATGGTCTTCGGGCGGTGACCCGGCTCCTCTGGGACCCCGGTTCACCAGGATGTCTAGAGTTACGAGGGCTTTATAGCTATCTGGCTATAGGTCCTACTACCCGAGGCATAGACGTTCGCAGGATTCATAGGGATATTCCTACTTTTGGGTAATCCGGATATATATTGCTGTCGTGGATCCGGTGCGAAATCCATTCAGCCCCGGGGCGGGCACGCGCCCGCCGGCCCTGGTGGGGCGGGAGCGGGAGATCGAGGACATGGACGTCGCACTCCAGCGACTGTTGCTCGGACGCGACGGGCGCAGCGAGATGCTCACCGGCCTGCGCGGGGTGGGAAAGACCGTCCTCCTCAACGAGTTCGAGCAGCTGGCCCACGGCCGTGGCTACTTCCATGAGCACATCGAGGTCAGCGAGGACGGCGACCTGCCCGCCCGGCTGGCAGCAGCCTTCCGACGGGTCCTCCTCTCGATGGACGCCAAACGGCGCATCGGCGAACGGATCCGGCGGGCCCTCGGTGTCCTCAAGGCCTTCAGCATCCGGCTTCCGAACGGACCCGAGCTGAGCATCGACGTCGAGGCGGTGAGCGGACCGGCCGACTCCGGCGACCTGGCCACCGACCTGGCCGGGCTCTTCGTGGAACTGGGAGAGGTGGCCCGCGATCACGACACCGGTGTCCTCATCACCATCGACGAGCTGCACTACGTGAAGACGGAGATACTCGAGGCCCTCATGATGGGCCTGCACCGCGCCACCCAGCTGGTCCTCCCCATCACCATCGCCGCCGCCGGCCTCCCCTCGCTGGCCAGTCTCACCGGCGAGGCCAAGTCCTATGCCGAGCGGTTGTTCACGTTCCCGGTGATCGACTCCCTGTCGATCGACCAGGTTCGCGATGCCCTCATCGTGCCGGCGGCAGACGAAGGGGTTTCGTGGACCGAGGGCGCCCTCGATCGCCTGGCCGAGGTCACCATGGGCTACCCGTACTTCCTCCAGGAGTTCGGCAAGCAGGCGTGGGCCGCCTCGGACGGACCCGACGTCATCAATCTGGACGACGTCGAGCGGAGCATCCCGGTGGCCACGGCCGAACTCGATGATGGCTTCTTCCGGGTCCGGATCGGCAGGACGGGCAATCCGGAACGGGCCTACCTCCGGGCCATGGGAGAGCTGGGGCCCGGTCCCAAGCGGTCGTCCGAGGTGGCTGCTCTGCTGGGCAAGAAGACGACCGCCCTCGGGCCGACCAGGGACGGGCTGATCAAGAAGGCGTTGTGCTACTCGCCCCGGTGGGGTGAGATCGACTTCACCGTGCCCATGTTCGATGCCTTCATGAGGCGCTGGATCCCCGACCTCGACTCCGTTCGAACCCGGAGCTGACGGGACTTCTATATTTATTAGGCCTTTATAGGAATAGAACTATAAATCCCAGAACCTCAGGCAGGCTCGGAGCCTCCCAGGCCAGGGCCGGACGTCACTTCACGATCTCCCCACCGTTGATGAGAAGGGTCTGACCGGTGATGCCACTCGACCGGGGCGAGGCGAAGAAGACCAGGGCCTCGCCCACTTCCTTGTCGGTGGACATGCGGCGCAGCGGGAAGGATGCGGTCATCTCGCCCAGGACGACGCTGGATTCGACCCCGCGCTGCTCGGCCATCATGTTCACGTACCCCTCGACGTTCGGACCCCACATCCAGCCCGGGGCCACCTCGTTGACCCGGATCCCGTCCTGACCCACTTCCTGAGAAAGATGGCGCATGGCTCCGGTGATCGCCGCCTTCGATGACGCATAGGCCATCTGCAGCACCTGCGCTGGCGGGTGGTGCTGGGTCTGGGAGGAGACGAACACCACCGATCCGTTGGACTCACCTAGCGCGGGCAGTGCGGCCCGGGTGAGGGCCAGGGTCCCGAACAGGTTGACATCGAAGACCTGGCGCCACTCGCTGAAGTCCCCGGCGGTTTGCAGCCCACCGAACACAGCGTCGAGGGCGGCAATGTTGATGAGCCCATCGAGGCGGCCGAAGGTCGACACGGCCAGATCGATGAGGGCCTGGCCATCGGACGGATTGACGATGTCGGTACGCAGGTAGGCCGCCTTGGCCCCAGCTTTTTCGACATCGTTGGCGATCGATTCCAGAGTCGCCTCGGTGCGGGCACCGAGCACCACGTTGCCACCCTCCCGAGCCGCGATCAGGGCAG
>DATMMO010000242.1:0-5058 GCA_035569695.1 Acidimicrobiales bacterium
GGCGGCGATCGGTCCGGAGAAGCACCGAGACCCGGGTCCTGGCCGGGGTGTGCGGCGGCCTGTCCACCACCACCGGCATCGACGTCACGCTGGTGCGGATCGCCTTCGCCCTGCTCACGCTGGCCAGCGGCGTGGGCATCCTCATCTACGGCCTGGCCTGGCTGGTCCTCCCCCTCCAGGGGGAGAACGCCAGCATCCTGTCCCGGGCCCTCACCGATCGGCGGGGCATCAGGCTGGTCATCGCCATCGTCCCGCTGTTCGTGATGGTGGTACTGGTCGCCGGCGCCCTGCACGTCGGCTTCGTCGGGTCCTTCGTGTGGCCCGTGTTCCTGGCCGCGGGGGCGGCCATGCTCATCCGCCGCAACGCCAGTGAGGAGGAGAAGGTCTGGATCAACGGCGAGCTCATGCCCATGCTCCACAGCGGCGTCGAGCGGCACCCCCGCTGGAAGTTGGTGGGGCGGGTCGCCGCCGGCCTGGTACTCGGCATCGGCGGCCTGTCCGTCGCCACCGCCGGGCATGCCGGCAACGGCGCCATCCGCTCGCTGGCCGGCGCCCTGCTGGTCATTGCCGCCATCATCGTGATCTTCGGTCCGTGGTGGCTGAGCCTGGCCCGCGACCTGTTGTCGGAACGCCAAGCCCGGGCCCTGGCCGAGGAGCGGGCCCAGATGGCGGCCCATGTGCACGACTCCGTTCTCCAGACCCTGGCCCTCATCCAACGATCGGCCGACGATCCCCGACAGGTGGTGCGGCTGGCCCGGGCCCAGGAGCGCGAGCTCCGCTCCTGGTTGTTCGAGGGACGATCCCCCGGCACCATCGGCGACGACGCGGCCACGGTGGCCGAGGGCATCGACGTCATCCAGCGCCAGGTCGAGGGGGATCACGGCATCGCCGTCCAGGTGGTGGTGGTGGGCGACTGCCCGCTGACCGACGGGCTCCGGGCCCTGCTCGACGCCTCCCGGGAAGCCACCGTGAACGCAGCCACCTGGTCGGGGGCGAACCAGGTCTCGCTCTATGCCGAAATCGAACCGGATGTCGTCACCCTCTTCGTGCGCGACCGGGGCCGGGGCTTCGATCCCCGGTCCGTTCCCAGGGACCGCCAGGGCATCGCCCACTCCATCCGGGGCCGCGTGGCCCGGTGCGGCGGCTCGGCCGCCATCCGCTCGGCCCCCGGTGCCGGCACCGAGGTCGAGCTGTCGATGCCCCGGCGAGAAAAGACGGCGTGAGCGAGCACCGCCGGCCCCGGATCTTCCTGGTCGACGACCACGCCATGTTCCGGGCCGGGGTCCGAGCGGAGCTGGGCCCGGCCGTCGAGGTGATCGGTGAGGCCGACGAGGCCGACGCCGCCGTAGAGCTGATCAACGAGCGCCTCCCCGATGTCGTCCTCCTCGACGTCCACCTGCCGGGCGGGGGTGGGCAGGCCGTCCTCGGTGGGGTCACACCCCACCATCCCGAGGTGCGGTTCCTGGCCCTGTCGGTGTCGGACGCCCCCGAGGACGTGATCGCTGTCATCCGGGCCGGGGCCCGGGGCTATGTGACCAAGACCATCTCGGGCGACGAGCTCCTCCAGGCCGTCCACCGGGTCCACGCCGGGGACGCGGTGTTCTCGCCCCGCCTGGCCGGTTTCGTCCTCGATGCTTTTGCCGGCATGGCCGGGGTCGACACCCTGGCCGCCAACCTGGACCCCGAGCTCGACCAGCTCTCACCGCGGGAACGCCAGGTGCTCCGGCTCATCGCCCGCGGCTACACCTACAAAGAGGTCGCCCGGGACCTGACCATCTCGACCAAGACGGTGGAGTCGCACGTCTCGTCGGTGCTGCGCAAGCTCCAGCTCTCCACGCGCCACGAGCTGACCAAGTGGGCCACCGACCGACGGCTGGTCTAACAAGCTGGTCCGGCGGCGAGAGAACCGGCCGGCCCATCGGCGCCATGGGCAACGATGACATCCCATCGATCCGACCGTGGGCCCCTTCATCCAATCGTCAGGTACGACCGGTACGGTACGCCGATGGTCCGCACCGCTCGCTCCTACGCAGGTAGGGAGACGGCACCGGTTGGGTGCATCGGCCCCCTCGGAGCGGCCCGATCGGTCGAGGTCCGGTCTCCGTGAGAGCGCTGGTGGCCGAGGATGACAGCCCGCTCCGTTCGGTGTTGGAGCGTGGACTCTCCGAGAATGGCTACACCGTCGATGCCGTAGCCGACGGCGAACAGGCCGTCGCCCACCTCCGTGCCTATGACTATGCGGTTGTGGTCCTCGACTGGCGGATGCCCGTCATGAGCGGGCTGGATGTCGTTCGGCACATGAGACGCCAGGGCGACCGGACGCCCGTCTTGATGCTCACGGCCCGAGATTCCACCGAGGATCGGGTCACCGGTCTCAACCTGGGCGCCGACGACTACCTGGTGAAGCCGTTCGCCTTTGCTGAGCTTCTGGCCCGGCTCCAGGCCCTGCAGCGTCGACCGGACCTCACCCTCGGCCCCCAGCTGGTCCTCGGTGACCTGCACCTGGACACCACCACTCGGGACGTGACCAAGAACGGCGAGCCGCTCACGTTGACGGCCACGGAGTTCGGCCTGCTCGAGCTGCTGCTCCGCCGGTCGCCGTCCCTGGTCACCCGGCGCGACATCGCCGTGCAGATCTGGGGCAACGAGGCCGACGCGGTGGGATCCAACACCATCGACGTGCACGTGGCCCGACTCCGGTCAAAGGTGGCGGGCGGCGGCGCGCACATCCAAACCGTGCGAAGCATCGGCTACCGGTTGCGAGCCACGTGACCACCCGATCCTCGCACCCGCTCCATGCGGCCCGGGTGGCCGCCATCGCCACGGTCATCGTCATGGTCGGCTACATCGTCGCCGTGGTGGTGCTCAACGTGTTCGTGGTGCAGCGGTTGACCAACCAGGCCGATCTCCGCCTCACCGAGCGCCTCGCTGATGCCCAACGAGACATCGGGGCCGCCTCCAAGTCGGGAACCCCCACCGTGCATCGGGAGCACGATGTCGACGATGCGCCGTCGTTCGTGTGGCTGGTCTCACCGGCGGGTACCGTCTCCAGCTTGTCATCGGGGGCCCCGTCGCTCCCACCGCACCACTGGAGCACCGGTGCCATCACCCTTGGCGCCGGGGGCACTTCGTTCCGATTCCAGGCCGTACAGTCACCGAAGGGCTGGCTGGTGGCCGGGACCAGCCTCGGTCAGATCCAGCGGGTGCAGAACACCCTGCTTCTCTTTGAGGGGATTCTCGGCGTCGTGGTCCTGGTCGTCGTGTTCGGTGGGGCCCTGATCGTCGGCATGCGGGCCTCGGCGCCACTGGAGCTGGTGCGCCGACGGCAGACCGAATTCACCGCCGACGCATCGCACGAGCTGCGAACGCCGCTCAGCGTGATCGAAGCCGAGGTCGATCTGGCCCTGAGCCGGTCCCGCGATGTCGATGCCTACCGCGCCGTGCTGGAGCGGGTTGCCGGCGAGGGCCGGCGCCTTCGGAGCATCGTGGAGGACCTCTTATGGCTGGCTCGGATCGACCATGACCGGCCCCTCCCCGTCGGAGGGGAAGAGGTGAACGTGGTCGGCGCCGTGGCCACCGGGGTCGACCGGTTCCAGGCCCTGGCCACGGCTCGAGGGGTCACGCTCGGATTCAGCCAGGAGGGCAACGAGCCTGCCGTCATCCCGGCCGATCCGGCGTGGATCGAGCGCCTGATCGGCGTGCTCATCGACAACGCCTGTCGCTACGCCGGTGAGGGCGGTGTCGTCCAGGTGGGGGTTCGAACGACGGGAAGCCGGATCGTGCTCGATGTCGACGACTCCGGGCCCGGCATACCACCGGAGGATCGGGAGCTGGTATTCGACCGGTTCCATCGCGGGGTGGACACCCCTGCGGGCACCGGCCTGGGCCTGGCCATCGCCGACTCGGTGGTCCGGGCCACCCAGGGGGCCTGGTCGATCGGGACCTCCCCACTGGGCGGGGCCAGGATGCAGGTCTCGTGGCGCAAGCAGGGGCACCGGGAGGCGCGTCGGCGTCCGAGATGGCTGCGGGGGACGAGGAGGATCGCCGAACGACCCGACCAGGCGGCCCCGGGGAAGCCGGCGGTCCAGGAGAAGCCGGCGCCCGAGGAGAAGCCGGGGGCCGAGGACGTGCCCATCGGGCCAGATCGACATTCTTAGGTCATTTTCACCTTCGCTTCATGTGATCGTAAGGGCGGCTCCATACGGTGAGTCCATGGCACAGAAACGACATGCACCTGGGACCATGGGCGATCCTGCTGCACGGACCCGCCGCGATGACTCACTCCGCCGGGTGCGCAGGCTGACCAGGCGGGTGGCCGTAGCCGCGGTGGCCGCCGTCGGCGTGCTGGGCCTCTATGTGGCCAAGGCGCTTCCCGGCCACAGCGCCTCTGTCACCAGCCAGACCACAGCCACCACCGCCCCCCCGGCCACGACGGGGCCATCGTCGGGATCGTCATCGGCCACCAACAGCCCAAGCGTGACCGCCCCGACGAGCCCGCCGGTCACGACACCACGACCAGTGCACACGACCACGGGGGCCAGCTGACCGGTGGACACCCGTCCCCCAGTGGACCGCTCGGCCGCCTATCGGGTTCGTGCTCTCGGCACCGGAGCCGAGCTGGTGGTCGCCGATCCTGACGTCCTGGAGGCCGCAGCCTCATTCCTCCGCGCCGAGCTCGATCGGATCGATCGGGTGGCCAGCCGTTTCCGGGCTGATTCGGAGGTGGCCCACCTCGACTCGGCCGCCGGTCGGCCCACGGCGGTAAGTGCCGACCTTCTTGAGCTCCTGGTCGTGGCGGTGCGCATGGCCCGGGCCACCGATGGCGCCGTCGATCCCACCGTCGGTGCGGCCATGTGCCGCCTCGGCTATGACCGGGACTTCCCCCAGATTGCCGACGGCGTCGTCGGCCAGCTGCCCCCAGTCACTCCCGTCCCCGGTTGGCGACGGATCACCATCGACCCCTCGGCCCGCACCGTCCGCATACCGGTGGGGACCCAGATCGACCTGGGAGCCACGGCCAAGGCCTGGTTGGCCGACCGGGTGGCCGAGCAGGTGTTC
>DATMMO010000243.1:0-7366 GCA_035569695.1 Acidimicrobiales bacterium
CGACTTTGTGATCGACCACGGGGATCCGGCTGTAGCCGGCGGCCATGGCATGCTCGAGCGCCGTCTCCACCGTGACATCGGCTTCGATGGTGCTCATGTCGGGACGGGGCACCATCACCTCGCGCACCACGGTGTCGCCGAACTCGATGATCGAATGGATGAGCGCACGTTCCTCCGTCTCGATCACGTCGTCCTCCAGGGCCACGTCGGCCATGGCCAACAGCTCGGACTCGGTGACGTCGGAGCCCGACGCCTCCCCCCGGACCCCGATGAGCAGGTTGGCCAGTCCGATCAGGCCGCCCGAGATGATCCGGATGGGCCAGAACCGGACCATGGCCGACACCAGTGGCGCGCTGAACAGCGCCGCCCGTTCGGGGTGGTGCACGGCCCAGTTCTTGGGGACGGCCTCACCCAGGACGAAGATGACGATGATCTCGAAGACGGTGGCCACGGCCACGCCCCAGGCCCCGAACCAATCCGAGGCCAAGAGGCCGACCAACGTGGCTACCACCAGCTGACAGATGAGGACCAACAACAGGACGGGGTTGAGAAATCCCTGGGGATTCTCGGTCAGCCGGGCCAGGTCCTTCGCCCCCCGGCGGCCCTCGTCGACCATGGACATGGCCTTGGTCTTGCTCGTCCGGACCAGGCTGGTCTCGGCCAGGGCCAAGACGGCCGAGGCGGCCAGGAGCACGACGACGATGATGATGAGGATCACGTCGATGCCGCTGAAGTGCGCGGTGGCCAGCAGGGGTGCGCTCACCACGGGCTCATGGTGCACTCACGAGGCTACGCGGTAGTAGCGGGCCAGCAGCTGCTGTTCTCGCTGCTCCATCCGCTCCGCCTCTTCCTCCACCTGGTGGTCCATGCCCAGCAGGTGGAGGATCCCGTGCACCACCAGCAGTGCGATCTCGTCATCGAAGCTGACGCCGTGGTCCACGGCATTGATTGCCGCCACCGCCGGGCAGACGACCACATCGCCCAACAGGACGAGCTGATCGAAGTCCGGGTCGACCGACCCCGGCCCGGTCCCGCCCTCGTCGGGCGAACGACCGCCCCGCTCGAGGTCGTCCTCGATGGGAAAGGCCAGGACGTCGGTGGGGTCCGCCTTTCCCAGGAACCGTTCGTTCAGCGACGCGATGGTCGGCGCGTCGACGAACAGCAGGGACACCTCTGTGTCGTGCTTTACCCCCTCGGCTTGGAGCACCGCCCGGGCCAGATCGGACCAACGCTCGATGGCCACCGGATGGTCGGACTGCTCGTCGGCGGCGTAGACGTCAAGACTCAACGAAACCGCCGCTGCTGTCGCCCGCCGGGGTGGCACCGGCGACGTCACCGGCATCGTCGATGGGTCGAGATCCGTTGGCCGGGGCGACCCCGGAGGGGTCGGCGCCCGGCGGCGATGGGGTGGCCCCGGAACCCGGCGCTCGAGCCGTGGAGCGCTCGTAGGCCTCCACGATGTCCCCCACGATCCGGTGGCGCACGACGTCGCGCCGGCCGAGGTGGACGAACTCCAATCCCTCGATCCCGGTCAATACCGGTTCCAGGCCCACCAGTCCGGAGCGGCCCCCGGGGACGTCGATCTGGGTCACATCGCCGGTCACCACCGCCTTGGAGCCGAAGCCGATCCGGGTGAGGAACATCTTCATCTGCTCGGGGGTGGTGTTCTGGGCCTCGTCCAAGATGATGAAGCTGCCGTTCAGCGTCCGCCCCCGCATGAAGGCGAGCGGAGCCACCTCCACTGCCCCCCGATCGAGCAGGCGCTGTGCCCCCTCCGGCTCGAGCAGGTCGTACAGGGCGTCGTAGAGCGGGCGCAGATAGGGGTCGACCTTGGCCATCAGGTCGCCGGGGAGGAATCCGAGCCGCTCACCGGCCTCGACGGCGGGGCGGGTCAGGATGATCCGATTGACCTGATGGGCCTGGAGAGCCTGGACGCCCAGGGCCACGGCCAGATAGGACTTGCCCGTACCGGCCGGGCCGATGCCGAAGGTCACGATGTTGGAGGCGATGGCGTCGGTGTACTGCTTTTGCCCGGCCGTCTTGGGCCGGACCGACCGGCCGCGGGACGAGCGCAGCAACTCGGAGTTCAGCACCTCCGAGGGTCGGACATCCTCCTTCACCATGTCGATGGTGCGACCGACTTGTGTCCCGTCGAGTCCCTGGCCCGATTGGAGCAGGAGCACGAGCTCTTCGAACAGTCGCCCGACCCGCTCGGCTTCCTCGCCCTCGATGGAGATCTCATTGCCCCGTACGACGATATGGGCCCCACTGAACGCGTCCTCGATCAGGCGCAGCAACTCGTCACGCTGGCCCAGGAGGCCGGCCATCAGATGGTTGCCGGGGACGAGGATCTTGACCTGGGTTGACGACACGTGGGCTCTGAGCCCGACCCTACCAGCGACCCGGCGGCCGCGAACCCATGGCCCGGCCATCCAACGCGTCGACCTCTCGTTCCTCCCCGGGCCGAGCCTGGTCGGTCAACCTGGTGGCCAGTCCAGGGCTCGGCCGCCCAACACGTGGAGATGGAGGTGAGGCACCGAGTTGCTGGCGTCGGGCCCCACGTTGAAGATGAGCCGATAGCCCCGGTCGGCGCCGCCGACGCCCTCGGCGTCGGCCACTGCCTTGGCCGCCACGAACAACTCGGCCACGTCCTCGGCGTCGTCCGCTCCGATCTCGGCCGCGTTGACGATGTGGCGCTTGGGCACCACCAGCACATGGACCGGCGCGAACGGGTTCAGGTCCCGAAAGGCCACGGTCCGCTCGGTGGTGTGGACGATGTCAGCAGGGACGTCGCCGGCCACGATACCGCAGAACAGACAGCCGGGCACCAACGACTCAGCCGGGGCTGCCGCCGGCCGCGACCGACGACGAGGGCATGGACCCACCATTGCCCTTGAGCTCCGGGTAGAGGTGCTCCAGGCTGCCGGGCGGGATCCGGCTCGCCTCGATGAAGCGCTCGACGTCACTCTCCTGGATGCGGATGACACGCCCGAACTTGTACGCGACGAGGCCTCCCTCGTCGATGAACCGGTAGAGGCTCCTCAGCGTGATGCCAAGGCGCTCGGACGCTTCTTTCGTGCTCAGCCAATGGATCGAATCAACCATCTGCACAGTTATACCTCGTTGGGCTGTTCACCAACCCTCATCAGACGAGGATGGATCTCAAGTTGGCTCATGTTGAGTGGAAAGGCATCAACAGTCCAGCCCGCGCCGTGGCCACACCAGGCCGCGCCGTGGCCACACGACTCAGTTGTTGACCAGGAGCCCCAGCTCGCCGAGCCGGGTGGCCATGGCGTCAGGGGTGATCCCGAACATGCAGGCGATGGCGCGCACATCCTCGGCCCGGATGGTGATCATCCGGCCGTTGAAGTCCTGGCGGTGCACCTGGATCATGCTCAGGAACCGGCGCAAGAGGTCGCGCTCGGGTCCGCTGACCGAGTGCAGCTTGGTCAGATCGATGGTGATCTTCTCGTGCCCGCCAAGGCCGTGCAACGCCCGTCGGGCGGTGAGCGGCGCCGTCTCGGGGCCTCCCCCCGATGCGCCCCAGCGCGTGCTGGCGTCGTCGTCGGGGGGCAGGAGCTGATCCACGGGGACGTCGTAGAGCTTGGCCAGGCGCTGCAGACGGGGCACCGAGATGGCCCGTTCGCCCCGCTCGTAGGCACCGAGGACCGATGCCTTGAACTCCTGGTCAGACATGGCCTCGACCGCTTGCAGTGACAACCGCATCTGCTTGCGCATGGCGCGGATACGCGCCCCGACGGCCCGGGCATATGCGATGCGCGCCGCCTCTTCTTGCTCGTCGTCACCGGTGACGTCGTCGTCGAGGTCCTCGGTGACGATCCCGTTGTCCACCGCCGTCATGGTTTGTTCGCTGTCGTCATATATCCCTCATTCACTCTGGTGATCAGCGTTTCCCGATTTTGCCGGCGGCGTCCGTCAATTCGAACGGATCGGCCGTCATTTGGGATCATACACGACCTTGCCCACGAAGCGTGGTTACACAAGCGGCGCTATTAGGTGTTGCCTCAACGCGCAGAGTAGCGTCCCGGCGGCAATCGCAGCCGTCTCGGCCCGGAGGATGGTCGATCCCAGCCCGACGGTCTCGAATCCGGCCTCGAGCTCGGTCCGGTCCCATCCCCCCTCGGGCCCGACGGCTACGACCGGTCTGGCCAGGTCAGGCGGTGAGCCTCCCGGGTTGGCCATGGCGGTGGGCAATCCGGTCAGGGCGGCGAGCGACCCCAGCGAGGACACGGCGGCAACCTCAGGCAACCAGGCCCGCCGAGACTGGGCTGCCCCCTCTCGGGCCACCCGCCTCAGGCGCTCCACCGCCTTGGTGGCCCGATCTCCCTCCCAACGGACCACCGACCGGGCGGTGAGGATGGGCACGATCCGGTCCACGCCCAGCTCCGTCAGCTTCTGCACCACCCACTCCGGCCGGTCCCCTTTGACCGGGGCAAAGGCCACGGTGACGGTGGGCGCCGACGCCGGGGTCACCTCCACCGGTCCGACCCGTTCCAGGATGGCACCGGGACGCGGTCCGATTCGCATCCGGCACGGAGCCCAGCGCCCGGCTCCGTCACCGGCCACCACGACCTCGCCGTCGCGGAGCCGGAGCACCGCGGTGAGGTGATGGGTGTCGGCCTCGTCCACGACGGGGAGGGCGGGATCTTCGACGAACACCATGGCCGCGGCGGGGACCGACGCCGGGACCAGCGGGGAGCGTTCCGACCCGTTCCCGACCGGGGCGTGCTCCGACACGTCAGCTGAGGGCGGAGCGGATCTTGGAGAACAGCTTTTCGGGCCCGGGCGGATCGACCGCTTCGCCCCGCTCGATGGCCAGGTGCTCCACCAGCTCTCGCTGGGCAGCGTCGAGATCGGTCGGTGTCTCCACCACCACCCGGACGTACAGATCGCCCCGGCCCCGCCCGCGCACGTGGGGGACGCCCAGACCCTTCATTCTGATCACCTGTCCGGTCTGTGTCCCCGGGGCAACGACCACGTCCCGGTGGTCGTCGAGCGTCTCGAAACCGACGGTGGCCCCCAAGGTGGCCTGGGTCATGGCCACGTGCAGGTCAGCATGCAGGTCGGTGCCGTCGCGTTCGAAGACATCGTCCTCGTTCACCGACAGATGGACGAAGAGAGCACCGTTGGGGCCGCCGCGGTAGCCGGCAGGGCCGTGCCCACCGAGCCGGAGGGTCGAGCCGTTGTCGACACCGGCGGGCACGTCGACGGTCAACGTCCGTTCGACCACCTTGCGGCCGTCTCCCCCGCAGTCGCTGCACGGCGTGGTGACCGCCTCGCCCGTCCCCTGGCACCGCTGACAGGGCATGGCCGTGACCACTTGTCCCAGGATGGAGTTCCGTACCCGGCGGAGCTCGCCGGCACCGCCGCAGTCGGGACAGCGGACGGCCGACGTCCCGGGCCGGGCACCGCTCCCCGCGCAGGTCTCGCAGTGCACGGGTCCCTCCACCGTGACCTCCCGGCGAGCGCCGAAGACGGCCTCTCGGAACTCCAGTCCCACCACCATCTCGACGTCGGGTCCGGGGACGGGCCCGGTGCGCCGTCGGCCGCCCCCCGCACCTCCCTGCATCCCGCCATTGAAGAAGGCGTCGAAGAGGTCGCCCAGTCCCCCGCCGCCGAAGATGTCCCCGGGGTTGCCGCCGAATCCGCCGTTGCCGGCGGCCGGTCCGAAGACGCCCTCGGCCCCGAAGCGGTCGTAGCGAGCCCGCCGTTCAGGATCGCGCAGCACCTCGTAGGCCATGCTGACCTCCTTGAACCGCTCATCGGTGGCCGCGTCGCCGCCGGTGGCATCGGGATGCAGCTCGCGCGCCTTTTGCCGATAAGCCCGCTTGAGCTCGTCGTCGCTGGCGTCGCGCCCTACTCCGAGGAGGGCGTACAGGTCGTCGTTCATAGGTGCTCTGTTCCGATCAAAGGTTTCCGGATTCGCCGAGGCGCTGACCGAGGCGCTCGCCGACCACCCGGGCCGCGGCCAGCGCTTGTGGATAGTTCATCCTGGTCGGCCCGAGCAGGCCGATGGTGCCGGCCTTCTCCCCGTCCACCGATACCGGCATCACCACGATGGCGCACGAGACCAGGGGCTCGAAGCCATGCTCGGCCCCAATGGCCACCGACAGGCCGCGATCGAGGACGTCACGCAGCAACGAGACCACCACCAACTGCTGTTCGAGGATGGTCAGTACCGAGCGGACCGTCTCTACCGCATCGAAGGCGGTGGCCAGGCGGGAGGGTCCACCGACGAACAGCTGCTCGGCCTGGTCGCCGGGGCGCATGGACAGCAGGGCCGAGAGCCCGGCCCGCACCAAGGTGTCAGTGGCCCGGTCCCCGCTGACAGGGGCCCGACCGGCCACCATGCCCAGGGACACCCCGTCGGCGTGTGCGGCCAGGTGGCGGCTGGCCTCGGCCAGGCGTTCCTCGGGTGTGTCCTCGGTCAATTCGATGGACTGCTTCTGCACCGCCCCGTCCGCCAGCACCACGACCAGTAGGGCCAGACGGGGTCCGAGACCGACCAGCTGGATGGAGCGGATGGCCGACGCCTCGTGGGAGGGACCGACGACCATGGCCGTACAGTCGGTGAGGTCGGCTAGGAGGCCGGACGTACGCTCCAGCATCTGCTCGATCTCGCCGTGGGCGTGATCGAAGAACTGTCGGACCTGCTGGCGCTGGACCGGCTCCAGCGGCCCGGGACCACCCAGGTGGTCGACGAAGAAGCGGTAGCCCTTGTCGGTGGGTATCCGACCGGCACTGGTGTGGGGCTGGGTCAGATAGCCGTCCCCCTCGAGAGCTGCCATCTCGGTCCGGACGGTGGCCGACGACACCCCCACCCCGGGCAGGTCGGCCACGTGCTGTGATCCGATGGGCTGCGCCGTTCCGATGTACTCGGTGACCACCGCGGTCAGGATGGCCGCCTTGCGGGCGTCGAGGGAGGGCGGGTTCTCGGTCGGCTCGTGGAGCTGTTGGTCGTCGGTACGCACCATGGATCATCACTTCGGTCGTCTCGGTCGTCCTCTCCGGCCGGACAGGGGGGTTGCCTGCACCGAGTCGGGGGGTTCGTCGATTGGCACTCCACTCTACCGAGTGCTGACGCGGATGGCCCTCGCGGCGGTGCCGGGTGAGACCGGAGGAGCAGGGGTAACGCGAAGAAGGCCCAGCTCGGGCCGGATCGGATTCAGGCCGAGGCGATGAAGAGCTGCTCGGTCATGGCCGGTCCGACCGCCACGGTGGCATCGCCGACAACCAGGGTCAGGGTGCCGTCAGGGGCTTTGGCCTGAATGGTGGCCGTGGTCCCCGGGGTCAGCCCGTGGTCACCCAGATAGGTCAGGGATGCTGCGTCGTGCTCGACGCTCTC